>SDWK01000942.1 GCA_004195335.1 Shewanella sp. | reverse complement strand
TTACTATGCTTTGGTTTATCAGCGCCTTTCTAATCTCGACCGCAATATACATGTTCGCCCCGGTTAAGATCACTGCCCAATCAAAGAATGATTCTAATAAGGTCAACTTTGGCCACTTCAGTTTATTAATATTACCCGTCGGTGTATTGGCCTGGCTGATGTTCTCTCTGCTCAGCGGAGACACAAATAGTTATGGCGCCGCCTCTATAGGCTTTGTGCTGACAGCTTGCTCAATAGCACTGCCAAAACTTCATAAATTCATCATTCCCTGTGCAGCCCTTACCGCCGTCTCGCTCATAATTGGAGTCGTACAGGCAATTTAACTCTTTGTTGAAAACTCATTATTGAAACTTTTTTGCAAACTTCACGACCTCTTGTGTCTGCTTGATGCAATTTCAAAAATTGATGTTTATTTATTTCCCTGCAATGAATTGATATACAATCCATTGACCATCTGAGTGTGGTCTTTTTTATTTATGCTTTCAGTAAAAACTCCCACAACATTCTTCAATTTGTTAGACTCGGCTTATCATCGCTAATTAATGACGCATTCATGAAAAAAGACCCAAATGTTTCTCTTGTTTATAGTACAGATATTGGCAGGATCTCGCCGGAAATTGAAACTAAAGAAACGCCTGCTGGCGATGGGTTCGTTAGGATCCATCAAGATAGTAAAGGCCGAAAAGGTAAAGGGGTCTCTATCATTAAAGGCCTTGGATTAAATGAGAAAGAGCTAAAAGCTTTAGCCCAAAAATTAAAAAAACAGTGTGGTTGCGGCGGTACTGTAAAAGAGTTCAATATAGAGGTTCAAACGGATAATAGGGCACAATTAAAAACTCTGTTAGAGAAGCTCAATTACAAGGTGAAATTAGCAGGCGGTTAACAGCCATATTCGACATAGCTAACCGATTTCCCTTAGTGGAGTACCAATGGAAAGTTTACAGAATCACTTTTTAATCGCTATGCCCTCACTTCACGACACTTTTTTTGAACGTTCGGTGATCTACATCTGTGAGCACGATAAAAAAGGGGCGATGGGAATTATGATAAATCGTCCCATAGGCATCGAAGTAAATGAGCTCCTGCTCCAGATGCAACTTAAAGATGAGCCTGAACTTATCACTTCTTTAGGTTCTAAAGTACTCATTGGGGGGCCGGTAACGCCCGAAAGAGGGTTTGTACTTCACACGCCTCAATCAACGTGGAACAACAGCCAATCACTCACTGATGAGCTTATGCTGACCACATCGAGAGATGTATTGTCGGCTTTAGGCAGTAGTACCGCGCCCGAGCAGTTCATCGTCGCGCTGGGTTATGCTGGATGGAGAAAGGATCAACTTGAACAGGAACTGGCTGAGAATACCTGGCTATCTATTCCTGCCACAGCTGAACTGCTATTTTCTACTGAATATGAAGATCGGTGGCAGCAAGCCACCGAATCCTTAGGTTTCGATATATGTCAACTGTCTAACCAAACAGGCCACGCGTAATTACGTCAGGATTCGATATATGGCAACTGTCTAACCAAACAGGCCACGCGTATACAAGTTAGGCTTTGAGCAACTACCCTGACTTGGATTAGATGCGCTAAAAGTCATATTCCAACAATTTATTAAGAAGTTATTTATGAGTTCAATAACGGTATTAGGCTTCGATTACGGCACTAAGAGTATTGGCATCGCCATAGGACAATCGCTCACAGGCAGCGCCAACCCCCTGTTGTCGATTAAGGCTGTCGATGGGATCCCTAAATGGGAGGAGATAGGCTTACTGATAGAAGAGTGGAAGCCAGATCTGGTCGTTGTAGGCCTACCACTCAACATGGATGGCTCAGAGCAGGAGATGACACAGAGAGCCAAGAAGTTTGCCAATCGCATTAATGGTCGGTTTGGGATCAAGATAGCCACTCAAGATGAACGTCTTACTACCGCCGATGCTAAAGCCAGACTGTTTGAAATGGGCGGCTACAAAGCGCTAACTAAGGGACAAGTCGATGCCATGTCGGCAGTATTAATCATCGAAAGCTATTTCGAAAACTTGTACTAAATGTGCAATAGAATCGACATTAAAAAGGGAGCTTGAGCTCCCTTTTTATACACCGCTCTTTATTTAAAGATAAGGTTTAACAATATTGGCCATCATCTTAATGTGTAATTCATCATCATTCAGCGCTGGAATATAACGATATTTCTGTCCACCCGCCTCTTCGAAGATGAGCCTATTCTCTTCAGCGATCTCCTCCAAAGTCTCTAAACAATCGGCACTGAAAGCAGGACACACCACGGCGATATCCTTCACATCTTGTTCTGGTAAGGACGCCATAGTGGCATCTGTATAAGGAGTGAGCCATTTAGCCTTTCCGAAACGAGATTGAAAAGTCGCAATATATTGATCTTTCGTTAAACCTAACAGCTCAACCACCAGCTTAGTTGTCTGCATGCAGAAGCAATAGTAAGGATCACCCAGATGTAGATTGCGCTCAGGCATTCCATGATAGGACAGAACTAATTTTTGCGGCTGACCATTGGCTGAAAAATCTCGTTTTATCGACTCAGCTAAGGCATAGATAAAGTCGGGATTATCATGGTAAGTATTGATAAAGTGTAAAGAAGGCAGATAACGCCAGCTCATTAACTCTTTGGCTATCGCATCAAATGCTGAGGCCGTTGTCGGCGCCGCGTATTGCGGATATAGAGGCAAAACCACCATCTTATCAATACCGTCATTATGCATTCGCTTCAAGGTATCTGAAACAGATGGCTGACCATATCGCATACAAAACTCAACAGAAATATCAGGAGTCTCATTTGGGCTATTGTCAGTAGTATTATCTTTAAAGTATTCCGCTAATTTTTCAGTCTGTCTGCGAGTTATATCCATCAATGGCGAACCATTTTCAGTCCATACTTGTTGATATAAAGCTGCACTCTTTGCAGGCCGGGTACGTAAAATAATCCCGTGTAATATCAGCATCCACAAGAGTTTGGGTATCTCCACGACTCTGGGATCTGAAAGAAATTCGGCGAGATAACGCCTGACTGCCGATGCAGTTGGTGCATCGGGTGTTCCTAGGTTTACCAGTAACACTCCTGTTTTTCCGCGTTTAGTATGTCCAACATCTTGAGTTAAACCTGAGAATTTTGCCAAACTAGCCTCTTTAAATACGAACCGTCTCCGGTTATTACACCACACATTGAATCAATACGTTAAGGCATTTTTTCAAACCGCTTTATGGTTGATAAAAAGCCCTTGTCATCATCACAAGAGCTCTTATATTCAACCATCCTCAATACGTTAGCATTGAGATTTCAGATCATAGACACAAATGATGAATGATTAATCCATATCCAGTGTGACCCCTTCCATAAAGCCCGAGCCAGAGGAGTCAGAGCCTTGAAGCTTAATCATCAAACGAAGATCATTAGGTGAATCAGCATGGTGGAGCGCATCGGCGTAGCTTATCTCTCCTTCAGCATAGAGATTGAGTAACGCTTGGTCGAACGTCTGCATGCCCTGCTCGTTAGACTTGGCCATCGTCTCTTTAAGCAAGTGCAGTTCATTTTTTGCAATCAAGCTTCCGATTCTGGGCGTGTTTATCAAAATTTCAATAGCAGCACATCGACCGGTACCATCAGCTTTGGGAACCAACTGCTGGGCAACAATTCCTCGTAAATTTAAAGAAAGGTCAAACAACAACTGTTGGTGCTTACTCTCCGGCACTAAGTGCATGATACGGTCCAGCGCCTGGTTTGCGTTGTTGGCGTGCAAGGTAGCCATACACAGGTGACCAGTTTCTGCAAATGAAAGCGCAAATTCCATCGTCTCCTGGCTTCGGATCTCACCAATTAAGATCACATCCGGAGCCTGACGAAGCGAACTTTTAAGCGCTGCATCGAATGACTCAGTATCGATACCGACTTCTCGTTGAGTAATAATACTCTTACGGTGGTCATGTACGAACTCTACGGGATCCTCAATAGTCAGAATATGACCCCGAGAGTTTGCATTTCGATACCCTACCAGCGCAGCTAATGAGGTCGACTTACCTGTTCCCGTACCACCAACCATGATGATCAAGCCACGCTTACTCATCACCAAATCTTTCAAAATAGGAGGAAGCTTAAGATCGTCCATTTCCGGGATCTTAGTTTCAATCCGGCGCATAACACAGCCAGGCGCCTCCCTTTGCCAGAAGGCACTGACACGAAAACGGCCCAGGTCTTTTGCTGCAAAAGCAAAATTACACTCTCGACTCTCATGAAACTCTGTTTTCTGCACATCCGTCATCAAAGACTCAACAAAGTCCAGCGCCTGAGCAGGGGTAAATGAGCTCTCACTTAAGGGTCTCAGTTCACCATCAATTTTTGCGCTAGGTGGAAAACCCGCGGTGATAAATAGATCCGATGCTTTACGCTCCACTATTACCTTTAAGAAGGGAAGAACATCCATAATAAAGCCTTAAAACCTAGGTGATATTAAAAAGTTTGCTTGGTTGCACTCTTATGTTGTGCATCTTCACGAGTAATTTGACCGCGATTGACCAGATTCTGCAAACATTGATCTAAGGTCTGCATACCATGAGCCATACCCGTTTGAATCGCCGAATACATCTGAGCGACTTTGTCTTCTCGGATAAGGTTACGAATCGCGGGGGTTCCCATCATGATCTCGTGAGCTGCGACACGGCCGCCACCGACCTTCTTAATCAGGGTCTGCGAAATTACTGCCTGCAGAGATTCAGATAACATGGTTCGCACCATGCCTTTTTCCCCTTCAGGGAATACATCCACAATACGGTCAATGGTTTTAGCCGCCGATGTGGTGTGCAAGGTACCGAAAACCAAGTGGCCAGTTTCAGCCGCGGTCATCGCAAGACGTATGGTTTCGAGATCTCGCATCTCACCAACCAGAATCACATCGGGATCTTCACGCAAGGCACTACGTAAAGCAGCATTAAAGCTGTGAGTATGACGGTGAACTTCACGCTGGTTAATCAGGCATTGTTTGTTTTGGTGAACGAATTCTATCGGGTCTTCGATGGTCAGAATATGCTCGTGACGACTATCATTAATATAATCAATCATGGCAGCTAAAGTTGTACTTTTACCTGAACCTGTTGGCCCCGTTACTAATACCAAACCTCGTGGAAAGCTCGAGATTTTCTTAAAATCCTCCGGCGCGCCAAGTTGTTCAAGGCTTAAAATATCACTGGGAATGGTACGAAACACAGCCGCTGCACCACGGGACTGGTTAAAGGCGTTAACACGAAAACGGGCTAGATTTGGGACTTCAAATGAGAAATCTATCTCTAAATGTTCTTCATAATCTTTACGTTGCTTATCATTCATGATGTCATAGACGAGTCCATGAACACCTTGATGATCTAAAGCGGGTAAATTAATCTTTCTGACTTCGCCATCAACACGTATCATAGGCGAAACGCCTGCTGAAATGTGTAGATCTGACGCTTTGTGCTTTACACTAAAGGCAAGTAACTCTGTGATTTCCATAGTATGGGACATCCATCCAATCAAAAAACTTACATCATGACAACAATAGCAGACAGGCTGGCTAACGCCCAGCATCGAATTACCCAAGCGGCAAAGTTTTCATCAAGAAATGCCGATGAAATTCAGTTACTCGCGGTGAGTAAAACGAAACCTAATATAGACATTATAGCGGCCTATGCTGCTGGTCAGAGACTTTTTGGTGAAAACTATGTCCAGGAGGGGGAGTCTAAGGTAAAAGAGCTAAAGTCTATTTGC
This sequence comes from Shewanella sp., assembly GCA_004195335.1. Classification (GTDB taxonomy): domain Bacteria; phylum Pseudomonadota; class Gammaproteobacteria; order Enterobacterales; family Shewanellaceae; genus Shewanella. Next base: position 15,343 of record SDWK01000942.1, on the reverse strand, counting down.
CCTGAAATTCAATGGCACTTTATCGGTCCCCTGCAATCCAATAAGACGAAAGTCGTTGCGGGGCTTTTTGATTGGATGCATACCCTATGTAGAGATAAAATAGCATTGCGCCTGAATGACCAACGCCCAGATGAATTAGCGCCACTCAATGTCTGTATTCAAGTAAACATTAGCGGTGAGAAGAGTAAGTCAGGCATCGTCCCTTCAGAGCTTATGGCGCTGGCCAACACGATAGAGGCCCTTCCCAAATTGACCCTTCGTGGATTAATGGCGATTCCAACGGCAACAGATGATAAGAGTAAGCACAAAGAGGAATTCCAACGTCTGCAGCATTTATATCTGGAATTAAAAGCCATCCACCCTCACCTTGATACGCTATCTATGGGGATGAGTAATGATTTAGAACAAGCCGTAGCACATGGCTCAACTATGGTTAGAATTGGTAGTGCGATATTTGGTGAAAGAGATAAGAGCTTGAGTGCATGAGTGATTACCCATGTGAGCTTTACGCTTTCATTCACTTATCAGGCTTGTTTTATCGGGTTAACGCCCAAATATTAAAGAAATACGAATTAATCGTCCTAAACAGATAATAAGAGAAGTCACATGGTTGAGAAGAAGTTGTGTTTTATCGGGGCGGGAAATATGACCCGCAGTATTACCAGCGGGTTAGTAAAAAGTGGCTATAATCCTGCTCTCATTCACGCAACCAATCCTAGTGTCGGTAAATTAAACGATCTGAAGCGAGACCTGAATATTCAAGTTTCCCATGATAACCTGGCAGCGGCTGAAGAAGCTGATGTCATCGTGCTCAGTGTGAAACCTCATTTTATGCAGGCCGTATGCGAGAAACTCGGCACATTAGATCTATCTGAGAAACTCATCATCACCATCGCAGCAGGCATAACCGCTAATCGTTATAACGATTATTTCGGACAAGAGATCAAACTTATCCGTACTATGCCCAATACACCGACTCAAATTGGTGTAGGCATGACGGGCTTATATGCTGGCGACAATATCACAGAACAGCAAAAGCGGTTCTGTGAACAACTGATGTTAAGTGGTGGCAAGATAGTCTGGGTAGAAAAAGAGGAAGAGCTCAATCAGGTTATCGCCCTAGCTGGCAGCTCTCCAGCGTATTTCTTCCTGTTTATGGAAGCTATGATAGCTAATGCTACCAACTCGGGAATGGATGAACTCAAGGCTAGGGCCTTAGTTCAACAAGCCGCGTTGGGAGCCGCCGAAATGGTGATTCAAAATCCGCAGCTTTCCACCGTGCAACTCAGGGAAAATGTCACCTCTAAAGGAGGCACAACAGCTCAGGCGATAGCCGCCTTTGAATCTGGTAATATCAGAGGACTGGTGAGCAAGGCTATGGATGATTGTGTCGCCCGCGCTCAAGAGATGGCTGAGCAATATTAATTCGATAAAATTCACTTTCAACATTATAGAATAGAGCATACTTATGAATGCATTAAGTTTTTTAATCAGTACCGTTTTTGATCTTTACCTAATGGTTGTTATTATCCGCATTTGGCTTCAACTTGCTAAGGCCGATTTTTACAACCCATTTAGTCAGTTTATTGTAAAAGCGACTCATCCGATTGTCGCCCCTTTGCGCCGTATTCTCCCCTCCATTGGTGGATTTGATACAGCATCGGTATTACTCGCCCTTATGGTCGTCGTTGCTAAATTTGTGATACTCAGTCTCATCGCTGGTGCCGCCATCGATATCCTGACAATTTTATTGATCGCAGTCGTATCCGTCTTTAAAGAGGCTGGAGTATTGCTCTTCTGGATGCTGATCATTAGAGCCATATTAAGCTGGGTTAGCCAAGGTCATAATCCGATTGAGATGGTCATGGGACAGTTAACTGAACCTTTCCTGTCGCCAATACGTCGCATGCTCCCTTCTATGGGCGGGTTAGACCTGTCATTACTTGTTATGATGATCATCCTTAACTTCGTCAATATGCTGTTAGCACAATATGTTCCTTTCTGGGCAAACGTTTGATGCTTCCCGCCTCTAAGCAGCAGGATGACCTGCTGCTAAACCTCTATATTCAACCCAAATCCAGTCGAGACCAGATTGTCGGGATCCATGGAGAAGAGCTTAAAATTGCCATAACCGCCCCTCCAATCGATGGTAAGGCAAACGCTCACCTGATCAAATATCTGTCTAAAGCCTTTAAAGTACCTAAGGGAGACATCGTGCTCCTCAAAGGACAATTAGGCAGGCATAAACAGGTTAAGATTCTCTCTCCAAGGCTTATCCCTGAGATCATAAACGCCCTGTTGTAGATATTTTTGTAACACAATGAGTGGGTAACAGCGTTTAATGGTGTAAACATCTATACTTTAGTCATCCACAATAGATAACACGGATAACACAGGAGCCAGTCATGTTCAGAGCTATTTTGTCAGCACTTATCCTCACTCTAGCCTTCGTCGGCAATGTCTCTGCTGAGCAGAAACAGAAAGTGGGTAACTTCGATATTCACTATATGGCGTTAAGTAGCACCTTTCTAACCCCTTCAATTGCTAAATCATATGGCATCAAACGCAGCAGTTATACTGGGATCATCAATGTTGCCGTACTCGACACCAGCCAGGAGGGAAACCCACCGGTCGCCGTCGAGATTTCGGGTATTGCAAATAACCTATTAGATGCACGCATTAATCTACAATTCAGAGAGGTTCGTGAAGGGGAAGCTATCTATTATATCGCCGAAGTACCTTACCGAGATGATCAAGAGATCAACTTTAAAATAGCGATAAAGCATCAGAAAAAGCTCAACACGCTGTTAAAATTCAAACAAAAGTTCTACGTCGAATAGCGCGAGTGCTTGGCTAGCTCAACCACGTTAAAGCTGACCTGTTAACCGTATTCAAAAACCTCCTTCGGGAGGTTGTTTTTTACAAAAAAATCCTCACGACCTTAGTCGTTTCATCGATTTCCCGTGATCATGACTACCGTTTCCCTCTCTGCTTCGTTATCATTGCGCCCAACTATCGAACTCCAGTCTTTAAAGGTATCTCATGGATAAATTTGTCCTCGCTAGCGGTAACAAAGGCAAGCTTAAAGAATTTTCAGAAATATTTTCTCAATACGGTGTCGAGGTGCTTCCTCAAAGCCAGTTTAATGTCGAAGAGGTACCTGAAACAGGCACGACTTTCGTCGAGAATGCGATAATAAAGGCGCGTCATGCCGCTGAAGTAACCGGACTTGCGGCAATTGCCGATGATTCAGGACTAGAGGTTGACCTATTAAATGGACAACCCGGTATATATTCGGCCCGATATGCCGGAGAAGAAGCCAACGCAACTGAAAACTATGAAAAGCTGTTAAAAGCCCTGAAAGAGACTAACGAGGGAAGAACGGCAAGATTTCAATGCATTCTTGTCTATATGCGCCACGCAAAAGACCCGACTCCCATCATCTGCCAAGCCTCATGGGAAGGAAAGATAGGCTTCGAAGTCAAGGGTGATAATGGCCATGGCTACGATCCAATCTTCATTCCCAATGAACACCAATGTACAGCCGCTGAACTATCCAGTGAAGATAAAAACCGCCTTAGCCACCGTGGGAAGGCAATGTCACAATTAATTATTGCGATGCAAAAGCAAGGCATACTCATTTAATGCCGGCTAAGCCACCACTAAACCTTGGTCATCTTAGGCTAGGTGACATTGAACATCTCCCTAATCGGTTTTCAACGACTCCAGCCTGTTCTATGGGTTCTCGAAACATTAATAAATCGACACAACAGCAAGGCACATTGATATGTTAACTTTACCCCCTCTGAGTCTATATATTCACATCCCCTGGTGCGTGCAGAAGTGCCCCTATTGCGACTTTAACTCCCATGGACAAAATGGAGAGTTGCCGCAACAGGAATATGTTGATGCGTTAATCGATGACCTAAGAAACGATATTAATTATGTTCAGGGACGAAAATTACACTCAATTTTCATTGGTGGTGGCACACCTTCACTGTTCGATGCAGCTCAAATAGAAAGACTACTGACTCAGGTCTCGCTACTTATCCCCTTCAGCGAGCAGATAGAGATAAGCATGGAAGCCAATCCTGGCACGTTAGAGCACGATGACTTTAAGGCCTATTATGAGGCTGGTGTGACACGGTTATCGATTGGTGTACAAAGCTTCTCCAGTGACAAGTTAAACTTACTGGGACGAATACACGATAAAGACGAAGCAAAAATTGCGGCGCAAAAAGCATCTGAAGCCGGTTATAGCAGCTTTAACTTGGATCTGATGCATGGACTTCCAAACCAAAGCTTTGATGAGGCTATGGCAGATATAGAGACAGCAGCCGCCCTTAATCCACCACACCTATCTTGGTATCAGTTGACCATAGAGCAAAATACCCTGTTTCACTCAAAGCCTCCTCAATTGCCGGACGATGAAGCGCTATGGGAAATCTATGAACAGGGCCAGAAAAAACTGGCTGCCTTAGGTTATAAGCAGTATGAGATATCCGCCTATGCCAAACCTGGTTACCAATGCCAGCACAACATCAACTATTGGCAGTTTGGTGACTACCTCGGCATTGGGTGTGGTGCTCATGGAAAGGTGACACTTCTGGGATCGAATAAAATAATCCGGACAGTTAAAATTAAACACCCTAAAGGGTATTTGGCTGCAGAAGATTATACCTTTGAGGTAACCGAAGTTTTGGAAGAGGAGAGAGCACTCGAGTACCTGATGAACCGTTTTCGCCTTATCTCTCCCATACCTAAGAGTGAGTTTGAGCAAAGAACAGGCTTATCTCGTACCGTTATCAAAGAAGGCATTGCGAAAGCAAAAGCAAAATCCTTACTCACTGAGAATGAAGAATATTGGGAATTAACTTCAAAAGGTCAACTGTTTGTCAATGAGCTGTTATCACAGTTCTGCTAGTTAACTCCTCTTTCTGACGGAACTAAAAGCCTGTTTTAGTTCCTCAGAAACATCCGCTAACACTTAGATCAAAACTTTTACGAGCAGCTTCATTAGGATTAGCCTTCAGTTTTTAAAATAACAATAAGACTAATCATGCCAATAAGAACTAAAACCAGCATACTAGCCCTAGCTTTAACCACTATTATCATCGGCAGTGCTAATGCCGTCCCTTCGAAACCTCCTCTGTTAAGTCCCGGTGAGCCCGTAGCTCAAAAAGCTGAAAATGAGTCGGATAAAGCTAACGAACTATTTGAAAAGATTTTCATGGAAAACATGATGGTGAGTCCGATATCTCAGACTCACTTAGGCATCAAGACAGACTATGACAAATGGGATGAAAGAGGTGAAGAAGCCGATTCTAAATCATTGGCCCGCAACAAACGCCATCTCGCACAGCTTGAGCACATTGATACCACCAAACTAGATGAACAAACGAACCTCAGCTTTAATCTCCTAAAGCAAAAACTGCAGCAACAAGTTAAAGACTATAAGTGGCGCTTTCATAACTATCCGGTCAACCAGATGTATGGGGGCCACACTATGATCGCCTCTTTTTTAATTAATCAGCACCAGATCGACAACCTCTCCGATGCTCAGGCCTACATTAGTCGGCTACGGGGAGTGCCTATGTATCTAGAACAACTCGAAGATGCACTGGAGACCCGAGCAGAGAAAGGCATTATTGCCCCACGCTTCGTATTCCCCCATGTCCTATCTGACAGCAAAAACATCATACAAGGGGCCCCATTCGACTCAGGAGAAGACAGCGCTATCTGGGCTGACTTCAAACGTAAAGTTGAGACGCTGAATATAGAGAGTAGTGATAAGAAGCGGCTGTTAACTGACGCCAAACGAGCCTTATTGACTCAAGTTAAGCCCGCTTATGACAAGTTGATCTCTTATATCACTGAACTTGCAACCAAGGCCGATAGCCGTGATGGAGTTTGGAAGCTTCCAGAAGGTGAGCAGTTCTACAACAATGCATTGTCACGCACCACGACAACCGATATGACAGCCGAGCAAATCCACGAACTGGGTCTGAAGGAGGTCGCTCGCATTCATAACGAGATGCGAGGGATCATGCAGCAGGTGAACTTCGAAGGCGATCTGCCCGCCTTCTTTAAATTCATGCGTGAAGATAAACAGTTCTATTACTCCGCAACGGATGAAGGACGCGATGCCTATTTAAATCAGGCCATCACGCTTATAGATACCATGTCTTCGCGATTAGACGAGGTGTTTAACGTAAAACCTCAAGCCTCTATGATTGTAAAACGCGTTGAAGCGTTCAGAGAAAAGTCAGCAGGCAAGGCGTTTTATAATCAACCCACTCCCGATGGCAGCAGACCTGGCACTTACTATGCGAATCTCTATGATATGGAAGCCATGCCCAAGTATCAGATGGAAGCATTAGCTTATCATGAGGGCACACCAGGGCATCATATGCAGATAGCCATTGCACAAGAGCTTGAGGGAGTACCCAAATTCAGAAAGTTTGGGGGGTATACTGCCTATATTGAAGGTTGGGGGCTGTACAGTGAGTTTTTCCCGAAGGAGATGGGACTCTATTCCGATCCCTACTCTGATTTCGGCCGACTCGCGATGGAGCTCTGGCGCTCATGTCGCTTAGTTGTCGATACAGGTATACATGCTAAGAGATGGACCCGCGAAGAATCTATCAACTTCTATGTTGAAAATACCCCTAACGCAAAATCTGATGCGATTAAGATGGTTGAACGCCATGTTGTTATGCCATCACAGGCCACGGCCTATAAAATCGGCATGCTAAAAATACTCGAATTAAGGAAAAAAGCTAAGCTAGTCCTAGGCAACAAATTCGACATTAGAGAGTTCCATACTACCGTGCTTCAAAATGGGCCTTTGCCATTAGACGTACTCGAAGAGCAGATAGAGCGGTGGGTTTCTCAAAAGAGTTAAGCAAGTTTCAGCTATTCTGAAATTGAAAAATAAAAAGCCAGTTGGAAATTCCAACTGGCTAAATAAATATCGTCAATAAATTTTTAAACTTAACAAAGCGTTAAAAATTACAAAATCAAGCTGACTCTTCAAATGATCTATCTTAACGTATTTAGTGGTTTCACTTATTCTTAGTAAATAACACTAATGTAGGATACAGAAAGATAAATTTATCACTTAAAGAAAAATACCCCGGTATAAACCGGGGTAAAACCAAAACTAGGATGATGGTTTCAAGGCTGGCACTGTTTTAGTTCTTAAACCTCTGCCAGCATCGATTCGGGTGCGTTAAACGCTAATCTGCATAAATAGATCAAGAGGGGTCATTCTTAACAAACTTATGGGGGTCAGATCGTCCTAAATCAACTAGCTGCAATTGTATTAGTTTAAGAACAAAGCGCAAGACAAATACCCGCCAACCATTAGCAACCCCTTATTAAGTGGGTGGTATATAACCAATCCTAATTATCTATAAACCTATGCTTTAGATACAAAAAAACCTCACTTCGCAAGCGAGTGAGGCTTATCGTCCTTTATAGGAAACAATGTTTCCTATAAATGCAGCAAACTGATTCCTTTGGTGGCTAAATTCTACTCAATCAACAGCTCACTTAGCACCTTACATTTAGGAATAAGGCTACTTTCGTTTTGCGTATAACTCGGCATAAGGCTCATCCCAATAAGGCGGAGAACCGATATGTCCTTTAATAAAGTCAATGAAAGCGCTGACTTTAGGAGCTAAATGCTTTCTTCTTGGATACACCGCCTGTAGAGGCAAGTGATGAGTTAACTGCCAATCTTGCAGCAAGGGAACTAAGGTCCCTTTTGCCACTTCAACACTATGCTCATGCCATTCGCCTTGATAAACAAGGCAGTTATGATCGACTAACTGCTCGGGACGATCCGGCTGACCATGCAATTTAATATATGCGGGAGATGCAGCGAGTAAAAACTGACACTTCATCAAAGGCCTAGCAACCATACCTAATGGCAGTTGCTCCGACATGGTGAGTAGTAGATCCAACCCTTCACTAACAACATCGACTTTATGATCCAGCAGGCTCACCTGTAGTTCCAGCTCTGGGTGCGTTGCCATAAACTCAGGTAAAGCAGGAATAATATGCATAGTACCAAAGGATTGAGAGATCCCAACTTTTAGTACCCCGCGAGTTGCATCATTAAGATTATGGACACTGGCAATAGCCTGTTCGGCATCTCTGAGTAACTCTTCCCCTTGCGTGTATAACAACTGTCCGGCTTCGGTTAAGCTCAAACTGCGCGTAGTACGCTGTATAAGCTGAACCCCCAATTTATGTTCCAAATCGGCAACTTGAGTGCTCACCTTGGACTTAGAAATCCCCAATTTCCTTGCTGCGGAACTAAAGCTGCCAGCACGGGCAACATGTGTAAAAATTGCGATAGGTTCCAATAGTTCTAACATGTAAATCGCCTTAAGGTGTTTACGACACTAACAATACTTACATTAAGTAAGGGGAACTGAATTGAAAAAATAAAAATACTCATTTCAAAACAGTCACTTATTTCATAAAAGCACACTAAAGTAGAGTCAGACGCCTGATCGAGTCCATTAGCAAAAATGGTCAGTTTTCTTGTTTTTTTTTAAGTATACCAAAGATTTGTACTTTGATTCTAATCCCTATTTTTTTTGTCTTAATTTTGACATCAAAAAATGTTAGGTAACATATCCAAAATGAATGAAATATGAGCAAGATATAAAGTAGGATTATGCAGGTAGACAGGCTTTGAGTAAAAACTATCTGTTAATTGATCTTGTCATACCCGGCTAAAACGAAAAAAACCCGTATTAATAAAATACGGGCCTGTTGCAATAATTGGTGGGAGCAACGAATAGTCCAGGTTTAAATCAGGGTTTTACTCAAGCAGTTTTCTGGCCGGTGCATCAATTAAACGATATTGACTCAACTCCGGAACTTCAGTTCTTAAGTTTTGCTCCAGCGCTATCAGGTATTGAAAATTATCACACATTTTATCAGCTCTTTGTTCGAGATCTTTGGTCTGCGCCTCCATCTGCATCTCAATATCTTGGCCTACATTTTCCATCTTCTTAGAGAAAGACTCCATTTTTTGCTCGAAAGAATTACCATCTCCCGAAAGCATCTCACTGCCTAAGCTGACCATCAAAGTTCCCACAGAGTTTCTAACCAGCTCTTCCATCTCCTTTTCAAACTCTTCACCAAAGGTATCTTCCAGCGAAGATTGCGTGGCTCCAAGATAAAACTTATCTCCGTGTTGGTAGGCAACCTGTTCGACTCGCTCCTCTAAACCGTCCATCATCTCATCCAGTTTAGCGCCTGCTGCATCTCCAAGTAATGGTGTTAACGCCATACTCGCTGCCGATGAGGCAATACCTACGGCGTCATGCACGAGTGTGATCACCTCAGGAAGTTGGGTTGAGACCTCTTCTGAATATTGAGTCAATAGTGTCTTCTGCTTACTATTTAGTGACACTTCTTTGCCATCGACATAAAGTTTATCGAGTTCAATCCTGTAAACCTCTGAGCTACCTTCACTTACCGTGACCATTTGAGGTTCAACGGCGACGTCATAATTGAGTGCAACCTCACATTGATTATTATGGTTTTGATATGAATTTGACTGATGCTCATGAGCCGATACAGAGTTCACAACACCACCCACAAAAAGAACGGCAGAGATCCCTATAGAAGTCGCTAATTTTCTCATCGAATTTTTCCTTAAATTTATTATTCCAGAAGAGTTTTGCTGAGTGAGAAGCACATTCACTCATCAACTCAAAATCTCATATATATATAAGAAAATGCACAAGGCATGCCAAGTTGATAACAATCTGATTACAAGGGGTTTACTGATAAATTTAAAAAATAGCTTGTTAGCGATTAGTAAATAAAACCAATTCTTAGCCAATTTACTTAACGCGAAAAGTCCAACAATAACTAGGAAATAAAAGGTGAACTAGAAAATTGAGCGCCCTAAACGTTGACAGAACTCTTCGAGTGCGGCGGTTCCTGCGAGTGAATTACCATTTAAATCTAACTCCGGAGACCAAACACAAACAGACATATCTCCCGGGATCACGGCAATAATTCCGCCACCTACGCCACTCTTACCTGGCATCCCGACTCGATAGGCAAATTCGCCGGCGCCATCATACAAACCGGAAGTGGCTAATAAAGCGTTCATTTGACGTGTTTGTACAGGAGAAATCAACTGCTTACCGGTCAGGCTTTTTCCTCGGTTAGCCAGATATAACATAGCCTTAGAGAGATCTGCACAGCTCATACGAATAGCGCAATAATGAAAATAACTTCGTAATACGGTATCAACATCATTGTTGAAATTACCAAATGACTTCATCAGATAAGCAATTGCCGCATTTCTTGCACTATGTTCATATTCTGAGTTTGCCACCACTTTGTCTGAGATAAGCTTCTGGTTACCACTTAGATGGCGAATAATTTCAAGTATTCTATGCTTTGGCGCACCCAACCTAGATTGTAAAAGATCGGCAATAACTAAGGCTCCGGCATTAATGAAAGGATTTCTCGGCAAGCCCCGCTCTAACTCCACCTGCACTAAAGAGTTAAACGACTGCCCCGACGGCTCTTTCCCAACCCGAGACCAAATTTCATTCTCTTCGTATAAAGTTAAAGCCATTGTAAGGCTAAATACTTTTGAAATACTCTGAATAGAAAAGGGCTCGAGATAATCTCCAGCCCCTATCGTGGTTCCATCTATAGTTGTAACTGCTATTCCAATTTTCTTTGGATCGACATTCGCAAGAGCCGGAATATAGTCTGCAACTTTTCCCTGTCCAAGCAGAGGCCGAACCTTATCGACCACCTGCTCTAACAAAGCCTGTTCAGGAATTAACTCCACCAGATATCGTACAATTCACTAACGACGACATCAGAAACTTTCTGTCCTTCCCAGAATGCAATCGCAGCAGCGCGATCATCATCGGTACACTTACCAATATCCTGAGTAGCAATAATACCTTGCCACTCTCTATGACCGCCGCCATGGAAACCTAAATCACGAGGTTCTACCACCTCAGCAATAAATTGATCGACCACTGAATCAATCTGCTCTTCAGAAACTGACTCGTCAAATGTCCAGTTGATATCGAAACCAAATTCTTGAAACTCATCTACTCGCAATTTTTTACGCAAACGACGACTACGTGTTGCCATTGTAATTCCCACCTTAATTAATGTAATTTTATAAAAAGAGTACTATACCCTAGCCACTTCAAAATGCTCGTTTGGATATAGCTAATAAATATTCGTAAAAATTGAGTCAACGACGAACTCAGTCGATACGCTCAAACATTATGTCCCATACACCATGGCCGAGTCTGTGACCTCTGGCCTCAAACTTAGTTAGTGGTCTATGGTCCGGACGTTCAACAACATCCCCTGTCAGAGACTGGTTCTTATAGCCTTCTGCAGCGCCCATGATTTCCAGCATGTGTTCGCTATAATTTTCCCAATCGGTAGCAAGATGGAAAACACCACCGCTTTTTAAAGTACTGCGAATTAATTGCGCAAATTCTGGTTGAACAATACGACGCTTATGGTGGCGTTTCTTATGCCAAGGGTCTGGGAAGAAAAGCTGCACTCGAGCAAGTGATCCCTTCACGATACTGTTTTCAAGCACTTCGATAGCATCGTGATGGAAGACACGTAAGTTAGTCACTCCGGCTTCTCCTGCAACGCTGAGGCAAGATCCCACGCCAGGTTTGTGAACTTCAATTCCAATAAAGTTAAGTTCAGGAGAGGCCTTAGCCATTTCAACAAGAGAAGCTCCCATTCCGAAGCCAATCTCTAGCACTGTATCCGCATCTCTACCAAAAATTTCTTTCAAATCTAATGGCTCAGGAGAGTAATCGAGCCCTATCGCTGGCCAATGTTGCTCCATAGCGGCGGCTTGACCTTTAGTTAATCGGCCTTCTCTTAATACAAAGCTTCTTACCTTGCGAAGGTACTTACCTTCTTCATTAAACTCCGCTGTTGTCACGTCGCTCATTATCGCCCTCGATCTTGGCATGGTTAATAGAAAACTAGGGCATTATCCAAAGATCATCAATCAGTGCAAGCCCAATATACTTAACAGGTCGTAAATAAGTGCCCAAAGTATACCAAGTTTCACAAACAGTGCGAACGACACTCACCTATTTTGCCGTTACAGTTCAAACATAGCTTGTCTCTATTAGCCATGATGGATAGACTTCGCTCAATAAAAAGTTCTAATTTTAATGATACTAGGGCCTGTTGACCTTTCATGGTTGTTTTTGCATCGAGTTGTTGACCTTTACTCTTTATCTATGAGAGTTAGGCGGAGCTTTTGTGGTTCTACATAAATAAACGATAACGCAGTAAGTCTTGTTAAAAAATGGCGGCCAACAAACGCTGCCCTACGGGTTCATCTCAATGACCTTATTGCTGCGTTACGAGCTTTTCGCTTAACCCATTAGGCATCATCACTCGATGCCTTGCACTAAACCCATTGAGATTGAGCAAAATTCAAGCTCGAAAGATAAACAGGCCCTGATATGCCGTCAAACGACTCCAACTCTTCCTGCAACACATCTTTCTCTACCCGCATCGTCGATTGGTACGATAAATTTGGCCGTAAACACCTGCCTTGGCAGATAGATAAGAACCCCTATAAAGTATGGGTATCGGAAATCATGCTGCAGCAAACCCAAGTTAGCACTGTGATCCCCTACTATCTGAAGTTTATGGAACGTTTCCCAGACATTCAATCACTCGCCGATGCACCGCAAGATGAAGTACTGCATTACTGGACCGGGCTTGGCTATTACGCTCGAGCACGAAACCTGCATAAGTCGGCTCAATTGATTCGTGATGAACATGCCGGGAGTTTTCCAACAAATTTTGAACAGGTGTTAGCGCTTCCCGGCATAGGTCGCTCGACTGCCGGAGCGGTGCTCTCACTCTCATTGGCGCAGCATCATCCGATACTCGATGGCAACGTAAAACGGGTACTAGCCCGTCACGGCGCTATCGAAGGCTGGCCTGGAAAGAAAACCGTCGAAAACCAGCTCTGGGAGTTAACCGATAAATTAACTCCACAGCGAGATGTACAGAAATATAACCAGGCCATGATGGATATTGGCGCTTCGATCTGCTCTCGTTCTAAACCAGTTTGTTCCGAGTGCCCGGTAGCAATTGATTGCCAGGCTCAGCTATCTGGAAGACAAAACGAATACCCGGGTAAAAAACCTAAAAAAATCACACCTGAAAAAAGTGCCTTCATGTTGGTCTTATCAAAAGGCAATGACACCCTACTGGAGAAACGTCCTCCTGCGGGCATATGGGGGGGGCTATGGTGCTTCCCTGAGTTTCCAAGTCGTCAAGAATTAGAGCTATATCTGGTCGAGAATGGGTTAGACTCTGCTAAAATGGAAGACTTGCCAGGCTTTAGACATACTTTCAGCCACTTTCATCTGGATATCACCCCAATTTATATTAATGTCGACGGCTGGAGAGATAACCAAATCATGGAAGATAAGCCGTCACTCTGGTATAACTTACCCAATCCCCCTAAAGTTGGTCTAGCTGCAGCGACTGAGCGAATTCTGGCCAGCTTAGGTTCTGTATTAATTAAGGAGTAATCATGGCTCGCACTGTAAACTGCGTCTATCTGAAAAAAGAATCAGAAGGCCTCGGATTTCAACTTTATCCAGGTAATCTGGGTAAGCGCATTTTCGATAACGTCAGCAAAGAAGCTTGGGCTCTTTGGCAATCGAAGCAGACCATGCTTATCAACGAGAAAAAACTCAACATGATGAATGTGGATGATAGAAAGTTTCTTGAAGAGCAGATGATCAACTTCCTCTTTGAAGGAAAAGAGGTAGAAATCGAAGGCTACGTCCCTCAAAAAGATGATGAGTAAAAGACACAAAGTCCAGACACAGAGTCAATTTCTACAATCGATGTGAAATTTACATAAGCGTTCCAGACACAAAGTTAATTTTCATCCATGGGCTCTTTGCACATAAAGAGCCACATAACTATTGTTAACAAGAAGTCCAGACACAGAAAAGCGCCGAATGGCGCTTTTTTATTACCTGGTATAGTAAAAATTTAGATCGCTTATTTCCTAACCCCTTCAACTACAAAGTCTAAGGTTACATGAGAAGAGGCAGGACCTAGATCCATCTTTATATCATAATCTTTTAACGCAAATTCCGCGCTCCCGGTAAAACCAGCACGATATCCCCCCCAAGGGTCTTGACCCTCTCCAATGGCATTGGCCTTTATCGCTATCGGCTTAGTCACGCCATTTAGAGTGAAATCCCCATTAAGCACGAACGCACCATTACCCTGTTCGACAACCGAAGTCGAAGCAAATGTCGCTTGCGGAAATTTTCCTGTATTTAAAAAGTCAGGACTACGAAGATGCTTATCACGCTCAGCATGGTTGGAATCAACACTGCTGGTATTAATAGTCACATTTACCTTAGCGTCTGATACCTTATCGCCTTCAAAACTAAAGTCACCCTTAAAATCATTAAAGCGACCTGCGACAAAGCTATAGCCTAAATGACTTACCTTAAACTGAATTGAAGCGTGGGCGCCTTCAGTATCAATCACATAATCCGCAGCTTCTGCCGAGCCACTTAGTAAAAAAGAAGCAGTTAATGCTATTGCTAATAAACTTTTTTTCATCGTATCTATCCTTCAATTAATATATTTAGTTTTCACTATTTTTAACTGTTATCTAATTATGGCCGAAACCATTAAGTTTCTAACCTCTCTTGAGTTTCGCCATTCTAATCAGCGTTGAGTCTTTATCGATAAAGTGGTGCTTTAAAGCCCCAAGAGCATGTATCAGCGCCAAACCCAGCAGACTATAGGCGGCATACTGATGGACTAAGCCCGCAATATCGGCCTGGTCATCGATAAATTCACCAAATCCGGGTAGTTCAAACCATTCAAATACCCAAATACCACGGCTATCGGCAGTCGAAATAAGGTAACCACTAAACATGATGAGCAATAGCAGCAGGTAAATAGCTAAGTGTGCTAGCTTCCCAGTCTTCTTCTCCCACTCTTTATGATTCGGTTCGGCAATGGGTTTAGGGTTTAGCTGACGCCAAATTAATCTGAAAAGCGTAAGTATAAGTAGCAACACACCAAAGCTCTTATGTAGATGAGGTGCGGTCTTATACCAAGAGCTGTAATAGGTCAGATCGACCATCCAAAAACCCACCGCAAAAAGCCCTACCACTGCCAATGCTGAAACCCAATGGATTAATTTTGTGACCATCCCAAAGGAATGTGTTGTGTTGCGAAACATAACCAACCTCATTGCTAAATCATTCACTCCATCATCTGTCTCTTATACACATCT
>SDWK01000192.1 GCA_004195335.1 Shewanella sp. | reverse complement strand
AGATGTGTATAAGAGACAGTATTATTACCGTGGGCGATGACATGTGGGCGCTATGGGAAGCAGGCTCCCCCACCAAAGTCGACGCCGATACCCTCGAGTTTAAACAGCAAATCAATCTAGGTGATGGCTCCAAATACGGCAACAGTTTACGAGGGCTCGCTTTTTCAGCACACCCAAAAATTGCCCCCAATGGTGATATTTGGAATTTTGGCTTAAATCATTCAGGGCATATTGTGCTGTACCATTTATCCCCCAATGGCCAAGTTAAAAATGCGGGGCTTATTAATACGCAATACCGTGGTGGCATGTTGCATGACTTCTTAATGACCGATAAACACTTACTGATTATCTTGCCATCATTATTCACCGACAAATCCATCGAAGGTAGCTTCGCCCGCACCCAATACAAGAGTGATATTCCGATGAGTGTGTTGGTGGTGAGTAAGCAGTCGCTTACGGTCACTAAACGATATGAGCTTCCCGCTGGCTTTGCATTTCATTACGGTAACGCGTGGGAAGAAGCCAATGGCACCCTACATTTTGACGCCAGTTTATATCCCAACGTCGATGTGCTGCACAAGCTGGGTAACCTCATGAGTGGCCAAATGAGTGGCCAAATAAACCAAGCGAGTGCACATGCCAAGACGGCTTTTTATACGTTAAACCCCAACGGCAGTCATAGCATGCATATGATGACCAAAAAAAGTGAATTCCCAGCGGTTTGTGATCATGTTGTCGGCCTGAAAAATGACTACCTGTACCATTTGTCTAGCAACCAACGCGGCCTATGGAGTGACACAGTATCGTCAATAAATACCAACACAGGTGCGGAACAAGATTATCATTTTGGCCATGACTTCCTAGTTGAAGAACACATCAGCGTATGCCCAAAAGGCGTCGAGAATACAGGATACCTAATTGGCACCGCTTTGCATGTACCCAGTAAGCGCACTTGCCTGAACATATTTGCCGCCAATGACCTTCCTTCAGGACCAATAGCACGAGCTTGGCTGCCTTACCATCTACCACTCGGTTTTCATGGTCATTTTAAGGCCAGCTAATCGATGATTAACCGCCTAATGGTGAGACGCTACCAAGGCAGTCATCATCAGTGGGCCAGAGTCAGCTTTGATCTTAAAAAGCTGACTTTTCCCCCACGACACGCACAAAGCAGGCTTATAGCTCAAACAACAAGTCACTGCGAATGATGTATTTCACCCCAGAGGTGATCGGTACCGAGCTGTGTATGCAGTGCAACGGATGCATGCCGTGGGGGAAACACAATACGCTACCCGCTGGAGTGCGAATATCAACGTTTTTCATCTTGTCACCGGCTTTGGCAGGCTGAGTCGGATCGTCGGCATTGACCAAGAAACGGGTGGCGCCGCCTTCAAAGTCTTCACTTAATAGAATGAGAAATGTCATTTGACTATATCGGTCGGGGTAAGCATTGGCGATCAACTCATCCTTAATAATCCGACTGCCCGGCCACGCACCATCGGAGTGTGGCTTGAAATAGTCGTCGGCGCTGTATCGATAAAATCGAAAGCGTGCGTTAATCCCTAGGGCTTTACTGCCGCCAAATATCGCTTGTCTGTCATCGACTAAATGCGCAATACGTTGCCAGATAGTGCCATCGGTTTGTTCATCGACTATCCAGGTTAAACTGTCGTTATGACGAACACTGCGTGGCAAAGACACCGCGGCATCGGGTAGAAAGCCGAGCTGCTCACTAATGCTGATCAGCCTGTCACATTCATCTTTTGATAATACGTTAAGCAACTGAAATGCACCGGGGACTTGCGGTAGCTCGCGGCGCTCAATCTGACTCACATCCGCATTATCACTCAAGTTGGCCGCATTAAGATGACGGTTACCCCATGCAGGCAGAGATGGATGCTCTGCACCACGCTCAAAAGCGGCCACAAAAAAATCGGCTTCGGTGTCTTTATCTTGGTTCATATTGTCTCTTTAAATTTTCTTAGCTCTATTCGCTGTTTATTTGCTATGTATTTGCTAATGATGCGGCGACTATTTGCTGATGACTCGCACCTGGGCAAACTGACGGTGGCCGGCATCAGTACCATGAAAACCAAAACCACTTTGCTTAGCCCCCACCCAAGGTCCTGGACCGCCAGCGCCTTGGTTTATTCCCACCATGCCAGCCTCCATTTGCTCAGCAACGGCATTGGCCCCTGCGCCGCCAAACACCACAGCACCTAAACCATAATGGCTGGCATTGGCACGCTCAACTGCCTCCGTTATATGATTAAAACGACTAATAGCAACGACAGGGCCGAAGGTTTCATCTTGTTCTAAACGCATATCTGCAGTGATATTGGTCACCACGGTTGCCTGTATGTAGGGCAACTCATAATGCGCCTCCCCTAATAAGAACGTCGCGCCTTTAGCCTGAGCATCTTGAAGTTGAGATAACACATGTTGATGCTGCTTTGGATTAACAATCGGCCCAATATTGACATTTTTTTGGTCCCAAGCGCCGACGCGATAACGACGGGCTAAGGCCACCACTTTGCGCTCAAACTCATCGGCGATGCGTGCGTCGACATAAACACGTTCGGTCGAGGTGCACATCTGCCCCGCATTTTCAAATGAACTCGCCACAGCAAACTGCACCGCTTTATCAATATCGGCACTAGCCATAACAATCAGCGGATCATTACCACCCAGCTCCATCACTAACCGTTTAAGGCCAGATGCCGCACTTGCCATAATATGCTTACCTGCAGAGAGCGAGCCCGTGAATGCCACCATATTGATATCGGCACTAACCAAAGCCTTACCGGTTTGTGCATCGCCGTGGACGATTTGTAACACCCCTTCAGGCAGCACCTCATTTAACAAGCTGACAAAAAGCTCGGCAACCAGCGGCGTTTCTTCCGACGGCTTTAACACCACACTGTTACCCGCAACTAATGCCGGCATAAGCAAGTTATTCGCCATCGCTAATGGATAATTCCAAGGCGAAATAACCGCGACAACGCCCAATGGCCGATATTGCATTTCAGTATTATGTTCCAGTGACTCGGGCGCTAGGGCTTGGGCGATCTCTTCGGCAAAATAAGCCCCGTTTTGAACCGTGCCACCCGCCTCATAACTGGCTCTGCGATAATCTTTACCCATCTCTTTACTGATCAATTGCGCAAGCTGCTCTTGTGCTTGGGTAAGATGCTCATAAGCCTGTGCGACTTTTTGCTCACGTTCGCTAAGTGACAATGCCCCCCATGCTTTTTGCGCTTGTTTGGCACGTATCACCATGGCTGGCATTTGCTCAGCCAAAGTGATTGGTACTTCACCCAGCGGCAATCGATCGATTGGATCATAAGAGATGAGTGTTGGCATAAAATGACTTCCCTAAATATGCATTAGCTTGAGGTAATGCATCAAAAATACAGTTGGAGATTGAGGTACATTTTGCTAGAGTGGGGAATAAAAGCAACCAGTATACTTTTAGTAACCACGCGTATAAAAATGAAAAAACCATGACAAAAACATTAGAAACAACAACTAACACTAAAAAAATAAATATCGATAGCTGTAAAGAGCCCTGCCTTATTGAACGAGGTATGCGAATTTTAGGCGGAAAATGGAAGGCATCTATTCTCTGGCATTTACAAGATGGTCCTGTACGTTTTAACGAATTGTCTCGTATGTTAGGTGGCGCAAGTAAGAAAATGGTCGATCAACGCCTGAAAGAGTTAGAAACCCAAGGATTAGTCAAACGTGAAGTCATAAGTGATCGACCTATCGCCGTCACCTATGAGATCACCGATTTTGGCCGTACGGCATTAGTTATCTTAGAGACACTCAAAGACTGGACTGAAGAGAATAATATTTAAAAAAAGAGCCAACGGGGAGGATTATTGTTGCTTTAAACAGCACTTAGAATGGCTAAAACCTGTCGCTAACCCATCTTTTTGTCGCTAATTAAAATTCAATAATTACAATCAGATAGGTAATAAAAGTTCTACTCTCGGCAATGCATTACTCATGCCGCGTGACTTATTTTTTGTTAACCAGATCGCTAAAATCACCAAAGATAATCCTTTGCTAAACTTCATGATGCTATAGTGATTGCAGTTATAAAATAATAAATTTCAGTTCACCATTCAGGGGTTACCTATGTTAAATGAGAATCATGCACTTATTTTCGATTTCCCAGAATTTAAACAAGACATTGTTTATTTGAATTATAAAGACGAAGCATTCAAAAAATTATCCAAGCAGTATCACATATTAGATTATGATATTCGTCAGCTAGAAATTGATGGTAGTCCAACCGATGACGAGCACATGCACCAGCTCAAATTACAGCGCGCTAATCTGAAAGACGTATTATTCCAAAAATTAAAAGAGCACCACGCCTAAACAAGCTGGCCATGTCGTCATTCCGGTGGCGATTTCAGGCCGGAATCTAGCTTTTTATCTGTTATCCCGTTAGCAGTATCGTCATTCCGGCAATGATTTTGAGCCGGAATCTAGGCTTTATTCTATCATCCCGGCGATGCTCTTAGCCGGGATCTGAGCTCCACAGATGGAGGAAATGCCAGAACTGGTCAGGAACCAGTTGGGTAGACCTCCACGGTCTTAAGGGT
>SDWK01000186.1 GCA_004195335.1 Shewanella sp. | reverse complement strand
ACGGGGAATACTCCCGAGGCGAAAAAGAAAAACGCACGAGAGGAAACACAGTCTGCATTGAAAGATATCTATAGCGAGCATAAAGGTGCCGCTTCTGCAGTGGCAAACTCGGTTGCCTATGTCACATGCACAGGCAGTAACACCTATCTGTTAGCACTTTCAACCGGCGGTGGGGTATGCGTACTTAATGAAAAAGGTGCTATTTCTTATTACCGTTTCGCGACAGGTGGTGTCGGTGCTGGTATAGGCTGGAAACAGGTCGCTTTCGTGCAAGCCTTTATGGACAAGGCTGCCGTTCAACGCTTCAAAGATGCTGGCTATGAAGGTCAAGCACAGGCAGAAGCCAGCGCCGAGTACGAGGGAAGTGGTGGGCAGGCATCGGCTAATCAGTCTGTGGATCTCAGTGGTGTCAAAACCTATCAGGTTAATTTGATGGGGGCTGCTGCTCAAGCTACGGTTCAGGGCTACAAATACTGGGAAACGAACTTTGAAGATGACTTTATTGAAAAATAGAGTCATCGACCTCTTTGAATATAACAAAGGCGCCAATAGCGCCTTTGTTTTTTTAAATTTGTTAACCTTTATCGAACAGCACTTTGATGACGTTTTATTGGTTTTATTGGTTTTATTCTTCGATGAAGGAGAGCGTTTTCTTATAGCTAAACGGCATAGTGCAAATGGAGGGTAGACTTTTATCTTGTTAAAGCGGTTTTCTATTGATTAGCAACCATACTTATAAGTTACAGGGGAAAATTAAGGAGAGACTCATGACTAATTCTACCAAAATATTGATTGTGATCTGTTTACTCTGCTTAGTTATTGTTTCTGGTGGCCTTGCCGCACAGGATCCGCGTTATATCGTCAAGTTTGAATCTGGCACCGCGTCCTCCGCGTTTCTCAACACCACTCAACTGAGCGATAGTGATACAAGCAATATGAGCGGCGTAGCATCGATTCAGGCTATCAGCGCAGTGATGAATAATAGCTCACCTTCGATGCGAACGGCGCGGGTGACATAGTTGGAGATGTGGTCAATATGAGCCTAGGGTTAACGTTTTATCGTCCGTTCCTATGGAATATAAACTAGCTACTACGACGTCGGTTGTGGTAGCTGGTTATGACGCCATAGGGATGGATGATTCCCCTTTGGGAGTCGGAAGTCGTTCTCGAACGATGATTAAAGACTCACAGTGTAATGACGCCATAGGGATGGATGGTTCCCCTTTGGGACTCGGAAGTTGTATGGATGGTTCCCCTTTGGGACTCGGAAGTTGTTCTCGCACGATGATTATAGACTCACAGTGTAATGACGCCATAGGGATGGATTATTCCCCTTTGGGAGTCGGAAGTTGTTCTCGAACGATGATTATAGACTCACAGTGTAATGATGTTGTAGGGGATGTTTGCTTAATCCCATGTGGCGCTAATACCTCTTTCGCTGATAAGTTATTGGTTAGCCTGCAAGGTGGCGGAAGTGCGGCAATTTTCTATAACCATGTTTCAGAGTCTTTAAACAGAACTTTTTTTGGGGCTCTGGTGGTAACGATAAGCCATGCTGGAGCAGGAACTGTCCTTAACAATAAACGCCGCAATTAGCGGCGTTTTAATATTTAGTATCCTGAGGAAATCAGTACTAATCCTAGTACCAGCCATCGATGTCTTGAGTGGTTTTTGCGTAGGATTGCATGGCTGAAACCTGTTGCTGCTGTGCCTTACTGTCTACGACTGCGGCACGTGCCTCATCGTTATTTGACAGGTAATAGGCAGTCGATGCCGACATGCCCTTGCTGTTGCCTGTCGCTATTCCGGCCATGTCTGAGTAGATCTGATACTGTGCCTTGGCTTTTCGATATTCGACATAGTTTTCAACTTTCTCTCCCTCATTGGGCAGGGCTGGTTTTGCGGGCAGTGTGTCTGCTTCTTTCGAATTTGACTGAGCCTTAGATGAAAGCTCTGTTGCTTGTATTGAAATTGTCACATTATCACTATTCGACGATTGCGAAGTCGCTATGAGGTTAGAGCCAGTCTTAGATTGAGTGGTGTTCTGTGCCGCTTGCTTCGATGCTATAGCCTGTGTGTCTAGGCTCGTGTTTTGGGACGTTGAATTAATCTGCATCTCAGCCTCATAAAAATGATAGTAAGGTGTCATTTTATAATGGTGAAGCTGAATGCAGGCTGAATTTGATTGAAAAATCGTCAAATTGTAGCAATTTGCTCAAATAGCTCAGCCGCTTCCTCCGCGGCTTTACTCCATTTTAAGTGAACAGCAGCAGTAAGGCACCAAGGACTCCTGAAGCTGCCATTAAGTGGGGCAGGTGATGAGCGCGGTAGCTTAAGGTTAAGATCACTAATAGTCCCGCAAACGATAACAGTCCGGTAAATAGTATGCTGCCATAGGCAAAACCTTGGTAAAGGATGCCGATATAATAACTTATGGCGAGTACTCCCCAGCCAAACCAATAGAATAATCTGCTTTGAATCGGGCTTGGTGAACGCTTAAAAGCACCGCGAAAGTGAGAAAACATGGCTAAAGACAAGCTGCCGAATGCGAGATAACTAAAGTTAAGTAAACTTAGAGTCATAGCGTTAGAGATCATGATGTTAAGCACCTCCCTTGATTGACTGAGCTGCTTTAGCTTGTGAAGCATCGGCTGCACGGGTTTGTTTGCTGCTAGCGCATAGTGCTTTTCCTGATGGCCTATCATTAATCGATAGCGAAATTTTTTGTGCAATTGTGGATGCGCCAAACAAGAGGGCAGCCCCCAAGAGTACACATATCAGATCGAAACCAACTAAGGTCCACTGCCCGCTGACAATATTGTCGAAAATATGGCTAGGTGAGGTTAAGGCGTTGAGCAATGGAATGCTAATAAACCCAAGTGCACCAAGAGTTAGCACCCAACGCCAACTAATCAGAGTGCGATTAAAACAAGCTAACAATCCGACTAAGCTAAGGGTGATAAAGAAGCTGTTAACTTCCCATTGAGCCCGATTAGTCATCTCTACTGGTAAGAGGCGATTGGCGTAAAAAAATGCCGATGTCGCCAGAGGTAACCCTGCAATAAAAGTCAGGTTAAGCCCTTCGACTATACGCAAGCCTATGCTTGGATTGTTACCTTGTTTGATTTTTGTTTGTTGTTTCTGGCGGATCTTCGTCGCCCATAAAAGTGTGCCCGTTGCTATCATGGCGCAGCCCATGAAACCGCAAATAAAGAAAAAGAACCTTAAAACGGGTTCGGCAAAACGCGCAGTGTGTAGAGACATTAACGTGTCATGGGTGGCATGAGCTGCCGAGGGGGTATCGGAGGCATGACTCAACTGCTCACCGGATACGCCACTGAATACCAGAGGTATACGTAAGTCTGTCACTGACTGCTGAGTATTTGTATAGAAACTTACCCGACTATTCTTATCATTGATATTGGTGATCACCACTTGTTTAATCGGCGTATCTCCCCAATTTTCCTTCACGGCGGGCAGCAATGAATTGAGCTGAATTAATGGCGCAAGGGTACCCGAAGCTGCAACTTGCTCTCTGCCGGGTTTCACTTCGGCGCGAAAAGCACGAACGTCTCCATCAAAGGCAGTTAACACCCCCCATGGCATATACATCAACATAAGAGTGATTAAGCCGGTATAAGTGATCATCAGATGGTAGGGCAGTGCGAGCACCGAGCTGACATTGTGGGCATCTAACCAGGAACGTCCACCCTTGTTGCGTCTGAAACTGAAAAAATCTTTGAAGATACGCTTATGGATGACAATGCCACTGATCAGAGCCAATAACATGAACATAGTGCAAAAACCGACAATCCATCGAGCGACTATTGCTGGCATGTAGTGGAGATCGAAGTGCAATCGATAGAAGAAGTTTCCACCGCGTGAATCACGCACGTCGGTAACCATATCCTGACTATCTGTATGGGCTATATGCTCGATAAACTGACCCCTTCGTTCGCCGGGTTTGGGTTGTGTTTGCCAGCCATAGCTGAGATACGGTTTTCGTTCGGTAGGAAAGTTTATGCGCCAGTCTATTGCCTTTGGCGCGTGTTCTGATAAATATGCTTGCCCTTGGCGGAGCTGTTGATTCAGTTTTTCCGTTTGATAGGCCTGTAAAACATCACGGTGAATTTCCGGCTTGGTCCAGAGGGATATCTCATAGCGGTAGTAGCTGGCAGTACCAGCAAAGAAAACCAATAAAAGTATCCAACATACCAGTAGTCCAACCCAGGTATGTAACCAGGTCATAGAACGAAAAAAGCTTTCTTTCATTGCTTATTTTACCCAAAAAATAAAGATGTAAAGAATGGCGCTGATACACAATAGATCCCGCCAGGCTTGCCCGCTTGTCTTGACACTAAAGGCCCATATAGCCGCAGCAGCATAAAAGCTAAATGAGAGCATCATTGCGGTCAGCGTGCTTTGGGCTGTGGGCAAAGGGATGATGAGAGCCAATAAGCCACAGGCGGTAGCCGCGACTAAGTAACCTGCAAAAATGGCTGCAAAGCAGCGAGACACAATGTTGATAGATTGCGAGCCGATAAATGCTCGCCAGTTTAAATTTGGTAATACCACAGTGATGTGTTCCTGGTGAAAAGGCTGCTGCCTGTGTTGTTCTGGTCAAAACTGGTGTGATTCTACCTCAATACCATCTAGATGATAACTGTTTTCATTCGCATTTAATTTGTAAAGATTGCAGCTATAAGTACTTGGTCATTTGATCTGTTTATAGCCTCAAGAGTGAAAATCCGGTGTTTTATTTGAATGGGGAGTAGATGTTTATCGATAAACGGAGCTCTTCTGCTTCAAGTTGCAGTTTTTTAGCATATGCTTAGTGGGTACCCCCACATTTATGGGTTATTTGAGTAATGAAAAAGCATCAATTTGATGCTTTTTATAACGTTTAACTTAGATTTGTCTTAATTTTGGACATTGAATATAGTCGTTACTTGCTTTTATGAAATATGAGGAGTACATATTAATACAACTAGTTTGAAAGTACTTATTGAGGACACAGTGTGGGGAACTCGTGTTGGTTAGTTCAAAAGTATTTGTAATAGTTAGAATGGATACAGAGCTCGTATCAGTCTGGTTGAGTCGGAAAGCACGAGAGAATTGTAGGGGAAAATGAGTAGTGTAAATATATTTTACATGGCCCCTTGTGTTTTCATCCGCCAGCCCCAAGTTCTATTATTGAAGTAATTCTTAAAAGGAAAACCTATGAAAATAAATCTTTCTGGTCACCACGTCGATGTTACCGATTCAATCAAAGAGCATGTGAACGAAAAGTTTTCCAAAATCGCCACTCATTTCCCTACATTAATCTCGCTAGATGTCATTATCTCTAAGGAGCATGGCGAGTATCAGGTTGAGCTGCGTACAAATTATGAAGGTAGTCGAATTTCTGCATCGGGCTGTAATGATGTGATGTTTCCGGCCATTGCAGCTGCGGCTAAGAAGCTTGATGCAGCGCTTAAGCATAGAAAAGGTCAGCTAAAAGCGGATCTTCATGAGAAGCCTGTAAGTACGACTCCTGAGATTGCTCATGAGATCATTCAAGAGATGAAACTTGTCTAAATTGACGAGATTAGCTTTTAGCAGCGAAGGCTGAGAGCCTGATGCATCCTTGATGTAAAAGTTAACAAACCACCGAACATTCGGTGGTTTTTTCTATCACCGCCTAAGCGTATCTTTGTGCTAAAAGAAAACCTCCCTCTCACCGCAATTTTATAACTGCTCTTGATTTCCCCCTCATTTTCGGTGGAGGGCAACGGTGTGGCTGTTGAGCTCGAAACTATAACACTCACCTTCGTAGACAATCCCAAAATGGATATTAATAATAGCTGTCTCTTATACACATCT
>SDWK01000740.1 GCA_004195335.1 Shewanella sp. | reverse complement strand
GACTGGCATAAGCCGCTTGAACCCATATCGCCGCCTCTGATAGACCCCGCCCATCGACGGTGTGGAGAAGTAATCAATGATCATACCTAGCATTCACGTTTCATGCTCAGATCAACGGATTTACTGACCCGTGCGCCCGGTAACGGTAGAACCTGCGCCTTAGCAGCCTCAGCCTCGCGGTAAATTAGATAGCAGATCCACTCGCTTGAGGCCTCACCACATAAACTAAATTCAATCTTATGACGGTCGATGAGGCTATCAACCGGCTCGAGGGTGGAAGGTTCATAGTAGGTCATCCTACTTTAGCTGCTGCGCCCTTAGCGGACATGCTGGGTGAGGATAGGCGAGTGGAAAGCACGGTCACGAGCGAGCAGCCTGGATTGTTTAAGTGATGCTTTGATGTACTGGTCAGATCGTAAAAGCGGACCTTCAAGGATCAGCAAGAAGCGTCAGGCAGCGTCAGGCAGCGTCAGGCAGCGTCAGGCAGCGTCAGGACCGACACTTTGCAGAAGCTTAGCTCTGGCCTGTGGGGTTGCTGATGAAACTTCGGAGTTCCTGATAGCGGACACCCCACGAAGCGAGAGGTCACGGCAGGTGTATCTACTTAGCGGCCATGAATACCGCAGGGCTTGACGGTATCTGAGGGCACAAAAGAGACATTCAGAATACTGGTCATTTATGTTCAAGACGAATTAAGGGCGTGATCCCTGCAAATCTCAAGTATTATGGTGACCGTATTTGTTGATATAAAACCATAATATGTTTGATGTACCAACCATTCTTGTAATCGCCGCAACGTTCCTTCTAGCAGGCTCTGTCAAGGGTATCACTGGCCTAGGACTTCCAACGGTTAGTCTTGCGCTGTTGACCGTAGCTATCGATATGCCTACAGCTATGGCTCTACTATTGGTGCCTTCATTTGCAACCAATATTTGGCAGGCCGCAGTGGGAGGCAACGGGCGAGAAGTTTTGATAAGAATATGGCCTTTCCTGCTGGCAGCAACCGTCACTGTGTGGTTGGGAGCAATGGCTCTGACCAAAGTTGATTTCTCGATCTTATCCGCTTTACTTGGTGGGTTGCTTATTGTCTATAGCATGACAAATTTGGCGGGTTACAGCTTCCAACTGTCTAGGAAGAATGAACAGTGGATGGGCCCTGTATTGGGCTGCATGAACGGTGTACTCACAGGAATGACGGGTTCTTTTGTGGTTCCAGGCGTTTTGTACTTACAAGCGATCGGCTTGACACGTGATGCTCTGATTCAAGCCATGGGGATGCTTTTTTCAGCCTCTACATTAGCACTCGCTATGGCACTGCAGGGCAACAGCCTGCTATCTCTGGAACTTGTTGCTGTTTCTACGTTAGCTCTGGCCCCAGCGATTTTTGGAATGGTTATTGGGCAGAAAATACGGAAGAATTTATCGGAGAAGATATTCAAGCGTGTTTTCTTTATATCGCTTTTCTTGCTGGGTACATACATTGTCATCAACGCTCTGAAGTTTATGGCCCAATAGCCCCTACCGCATAACTTCTGATGTCTGCAAAGTAGCAGCAAGCGACCATCTGTCACCCTGAACAAAAGTGATCTGCACTCGGCTCCCCGCTAAGATCGCCATTGTGCCATCAGAAGAAGCACTTAGTGGGTCATGCCTAATTCAGCGCCCTATAACCTATACTGGCTTGGGTAGATCATCGGAATTACTGGACACTATGGCAGACGATTACCGAAACATCGCGGCAGAGCGCGAATCCGAGTGTGGTGAACGAGCAGTCTTTTTTGATAGCCGACTGCGGTTCTTTTCCAAGACAAACTGGATCACAGTACTTGTACCTTCTTTGCTCGGAGTTGTCGCAGGCTCTGCCTTGTTTGCAACGACCAGTTCGATTTGGATGGGTATCGGAATACTTGTTGCCGCACTCCTGACGGCTGTCCACAAGGGACTCGATTGCGATGCACATCAGGATGAATGCCGTAGGCTAGTCCAAGCGTATCGTGGTTTAGAGGTCCGCTATCGGACGCTGCATCAAATCGAAACGCCAAATATTGTTGATGAACTACTTGCGCTAGATAGAGATCTTGCTGAGCTTCGCGAGAATCAAAAAGCAACCGTAGACCCACAGTGGTTGGAACGGTGATCAAGGATCATTATCGCCGTTCCATCCCTGTCGTCTAATTCGCAGCCAAGCGACCTTCAAGATGCTGGATCTGTCACCTGTAGTCACCAAGCGTTTCACGGGGCGCTTTCATCTACTTAGCCGCCATCGTTACAGACTCTTCCACTGCTCCAGTTCATGCAGCATTTTCATGAAGTGCTTGGCTGCCAACATTCCGTACGCTATTTCTAGTAGGTGCTCCTGCGGCTCCATTTTAGGAGCTATGTATTACAGCTGTATCAACGTAGTCGACATTAACTTGTACTTATCTTGAAGTAATCTCTAGAAATTCAGGTTAAGAGAGCGGATATCTCCGAAGCTTTTTTGGTAACACCCCCTCTCTTGAACTCGCTTCGAAAGGAGACAAGAGCATGCTAATCAGCGGGCAAAACAGATCCCTTTCAACGTCGATATTTCTGTAACAGTGTGTCGAGATACCCTGTGGCTTCCAGTTCTGCAATGCGACGATTGAGTAATACTCTCAGAGCCT
Organism: Shewanella sp.; assembly: GCA_004195335.1. Lineage (GTDB taxonomy): Bacteria > Pseudomonadota > Gammaproteobacteria > Enterobacterales > Shewanellaceae > Shewanella. The sequence continues at coordinate 2,019 of SDWK01000740.1, read as the reverse complement.
CTGCTTCAGGCTGCTGCTTCGAGACCAACATATGGAAGGTTTCGGTCTTAGCTTGGGGAATAGGGGCAAACCCAAGCCTAGAGTCTGACAGAATGTTATCGCCCAGCCAGTCAAAACCGGCAACAATCTCATAGCGAGCAAGGAATAAGGCACAGCGCCCACGATGAGTCATTTCTGAGACCGCCTTGTAGCTACCAGCTCCCATATACACCACCCGGTTACTAATGCCGAAGTTGCTATAGTTGAACCCCTGAAGCCCGCAGATTTGACCTTGCTGTAAAAGATCGACCGGCTGCCGGATCGGTATCCCTTGAGGATGACTGTTACGGGAGTAAAAATAATAAGGGGTGACCTCGTAATAGGGCCTAGTGACCAAGTAATTGTCACTCCTTTCCTGGTTGAGAGAGGCATCTAGAGCGACCTGATACGTTCCCGCCAAGGTACCCCAGCCAAACAACGTTTCCAAGGCACGAGAATGAAAGCGGGGATCAGACCCGTGGTCTCAAGGGCCGCATAAACCAAGTCAATAGTGTAGCCCTCGAGCCCTTTACTCTCGCTAAAGTAAGCATAAGGGGGCCACATTAGATCCCCAATACAGAAATCGACGGTGCGCAATGCGGGTGCGGGTGCTGCGAATGATAGGGCTGGCAGGCACCAAGCACCCAGAAGTGCCATCAGAGATGCCAACAGGAGACGTTTTCTAACCATGGACAGAGCCTTTTACCTCTAGATTAGCACTGAGTAAGTATATGAATACCGGCAATGGCAACAGATGCCAGACGCTGTTGACAAACACCTACGGCGACTCTTGAAAGCCTTGATAAATACAGTGATCAAACGATCACTCATCGGTGTATGCAGAGAAACTTTGCAAAAAAGCGCGCATGACCGGTCCGACAGCCTCCCCTCGCCTTACCATAAGCGATAGCTCCAACTCATGACTGAATCTTTCCTCCGGCAATGCACGCATTTCACCGTTGCTAACCCAGTTAGCCGAATAACGCCTGGGGAGGTAACCGACGTAGCGGCCGGACATAATCAAAAACGCCAAGCCTTCGGACAGGTAGGAAGAAGCCGTTGGTGCTGGTAACTGCCTGGCCTGCTGACTCTTACTATCTGGAGAATAGCAGCCCTTAGCGTAGCAGGTGGCCTTCAAGTCACGACAGGTCACGTTTTTCTTATCATATAACGGGCTTTCACTGCCGCAGTAGAGGTCGATAATAACCGGAAAGTTCACCAGAGCACGCAGGGCCTGCTTGGCATCAGGAAATAAACCGATTCCAAGATGTAGGTTTCCGCCCATCAGCTCCTCTTCGATCTCATCGGAAGAGAGTACCTTGATACTGATATGCACGTCGGGATGCTTCTCACAAAAACAGTGGATCACTTCCGGTACACGGGTAGAGGGCGACATGGTGGAGTTGTCCAGAATGCCAATTTTGAGCTCGCCGGTCAGCCGTCCCTTAAGGTTGGCCACATTGACGTTAAAACGGTCAACTGCAGCAAAAATCTCTTGGGCTTCACGGTACACCTCTCGGCCGTTTTCTGTCAGAGAAAAACCACCACGCCCCCGATTACAGAGCTTCAGTCCGAGGCGGGTTTCCAGATCATGTATATAGGTGCTGATACTGGACAGTGCGATATTCAGTGGTTCCTGAGCCTGTGTAAAACCACCACTCTCAACTACAGTAACAAATACACTCAAAAGCCTGACGTCTATGCTACTGGCTTTCCCAATAGAGTAATCCTGTTTGTTATGCAGAGGCATGCGCTATTTCTTTTTTATAAGTTAGACCAAGGACAGAGGGTAGGTTTTCCAGGAGGTAAACTCACCATGGAATCCAATAAAACGCTCCCGTCTAAACTACTCCGAAAAACAATATGCAGCAACCGTCTGTACGGCGGGTGAGTCAAAAGGAGTATAAGACCAATCAGTCAACTGACTGACGTGGCGCAAATGCACCGCAACACGGACCACCAGTAATCCTAAATAGGCAATCATATCCATATGTTAAATAT
>SDWK01000734.1 GCA_004195335.1 Shewanella sp. | reverse complement strand
AGATGTGTATAAGAGACAGGTGGTACTTGCCTTAGCTATTTGATAGACTATCACAGACAACTATTTATGCAATATATTTGAATATATATTTTACGGGTAATATATGACTACACTCCCAGATCTTAAAAGCAGCTTTAGCCAACTCATTGCTAGCCCCTCAATAAGCGCCCTCGAAGCCGATCAAGATATGAGCAACCAAGGTGTTATAGACTTATTGCATAACTGGTTTGATGATTTAGGCTTCCAATGCACAGTGCAGCCAGTGCCTAACTCTCGGAACAAACATAACTTGGTTGCTAGTTTCGGCACAGGGAAAGGCGGCCTATTACTTGCGGGGCACACGGATACAGTACCTTTTGATGAGGGACGTTGGAGCCAAGATCCATTTAAGTTAACCGAAAAAGATAATCGTTGGTACGGCCTTGGCACGTGTGACATGAAGGGGTTCTTTGCTCTGGTATTAGAAGCCGTTAAAGATATGCCACTGGCACAATTTAAACGCCCATTACATATACTCGCCAGTGCCGATGAAGAAACAACCATGAATGGCGCCAAGGCATTTGCGGCAGCTAAATCGATTGCCCCTGACTATGCCATCATCGGCGAACCCACCAGTTTAAAGCCCGTGTATATGCATAAGGGGCATTTAACACAAGGCATTAGAGTTACGGGTAGAAGCGGACACTCCTCCGATCCGGCCAAGGGGCTTAATGCCATAGAGATCATGCATCAAGTGATGGGGCAACTACTTAAATTAAAACAACACTTAGCCGACAACTACCGAGAAGAAGCTTTTAGTGTTCCCTACCCGACAATGAATTTCGGTCATATTCATGGTGGCGATGCCGCTAACCGTATCTGTGGATGCTGCGATCTCCATATCGACATCCGCCCACTGCCAGGACTGGCACTGGAAGAGTTAGAGCAAATGGTGACCCATTACCTCGCACCAATTAATGACAAGTATCCCGGCAGTATTAATGTTGCCCCTCTTTATCCTGGCTCTGAATCATTCTCTAGTGATGCCAATAGTAGCTGGACCCGTCTCGTAGCAGAGTTGTCGGCCAACGCACCAGAAGTCGTCAATTATGCCACCGAAGCCCCCTATATATCTAAACTTGGTTGTCAAACACTCGTATTAGGGCCCGGCAGCATAGAGCAAGCGCATCAACCCGACGAGTACCTCGATATTGTCTATATAGATCAAACGATAAGTCTGTTAAAAAAACTTATCTATCATGCATGTATAAAGTAAAAAATATCAATATAACGCTTAGTTGAATAAGCGGTACTTAGACACTTATTAGTGGCTCACATGGCAGCCGAGTGATATGGAGCACATAAGTTTACATTATCTGTAATTGTTATATTGACCTTAGGCGCTGACGCTGGTTATTGTGGTTGATTAGCATCAATTCAGGTATGGAGCAGGTATGGCAGATATGTATGCGTCTTTAAGGTCAAATGTGGGTACCTTAGGGCAAATTCTTGGTGAGACAATACGCACCAATTTAGACGATGCTTTTCTTGAAAAGATCGAGCAGATCCGTCAACTGGCAAAAAGCTCACGTCAGGGAAATGAGGTGGCAAGAGAAGAGATGCTCAAGTTGCTCACAGCACTGCCCGATAATGAGCTGGTGCCCTTTGCGAAAGCCTTTAACCAGTTTCTCAACTTAGCCAACATCGCCGAGCAATTCCACACCATCAGTCGTAACTGTGACGAACTGGTCTGTGTTCCAGATCCGGTCGAACAACTTTTAGGTCGAATATTGAGTAGCAATATCGATCAAGAGAAGATGCTCGATTGTCTGGAAAATTTAGATATCGACTTGGTACTTACAGCGCACCCAACAGAAATATCTCGCCGAACACTCATTCAAAAATATGCATCAGTGATCGATATTCTGGCTGCATTGGAAAATCCGCAACTCACCGAACGAGAGAAGAAACAACAGCACCTGCGCTTACGTCAATTGATTGCCCAGATTTGGCATACCAATGAGATCAGAAATGAAAGGCCAACCCCTGTCGACGAAGCGCGTTGGGGCCTGAGCACTATCGAAGTCTCTCTCTGGCAGGCGATACCCGATTTTCTAAGACAACTCAACGAACAAGTAGAGGAGCGCACAGGCAAACAGCTGCCAACGGACATCGCGCCGGTACGCTTCTCGAGCTGGATGGGGGGAGACCGAGATGGCAATCCTTTCGTAACCGCAAAAGTCACTCAAGAGGTACTCGATCGTAACCGTCACACGGCGGCCCGTCTCTATCTGAAAGATATTGTCGTGCTTGTTAATGATCTCTCAGTAGAAGAAGCCAATACGGAATTATTGAAATATACCAATAATAGCCTTGAGCCCTATAGAGATGTACTTAAAGACCTAAGACAAAAATTACGTAATACCGTTGACTACCTTAATGCGCGCCTTGAGGGTCATAACCCTGAAATAGATCTATCCTCAATAATTTGGCACGAAAGCGATCTAAAAGAGCCACTTTTGATGCTCTATAGAAGTCTAACCGACTCAGGAATGAGCCTGATAGCCAACGGGCTCTTATTAGATATCTTGCGTCGCATCGCCTGCTTTGGCATTCATATGTTGAAACTCGATATCAGACAGGATGCCGAGCGGCATAGTGATGTGATTGCCGAATTAACCCGTTACTTAGGTATGGGTGATTACGACCATTGGGATGAGAGTGAAAAACAAGCGTTCCTCCTAAGAGAGCTTACAGGTAAACGACCGCTGATCCCAACCAACTGGCAACCCAGTGATGATGTTGCAGAGGTCGTGAGTACCTGCCGTCTTATCGCCACTCAATCCGCACAGGCACTAGGCTCTTATGTTATCTCTATGGCCAGCAAGCCTTCGGACGTTTTAGCTGTTTTATTATTGCTAAAAGAGACCGGTTGCCCCCACCCAATGAGAGTGGTTCCTTTATTTGAGACCCTCGATGATCTCAATAATGCTTCAAGCTGTATGTCCGCACTGTTTGCTATTGATTGGTATCGTGGTTACACCAAAGGCCATCAAGAAGTCATGATTGGTTACTCCGATTCGGCAAAAGACGCCGGTGTAATGGCTGCTGCTTGGGCACAATACCACGCCCAAGAAGAGTTAGTTGAAGCAAGCAGACAGGCCGCGATTAAGTTAACCTTATTCCATGGCCGTGGCGGCACTATCGGACGTGGCGGCGGACCAGCACACGAGGCGATCCTTTCACAACCGCCAGGATCAGTCGATGGACGCATTCGAGTTACGGAACAAGGCGAGATGATCCGCTTTAAGTTTGGACTGCCAAAATTAGCGGTTCAAAGCTTAGCCCTGTATACATCCGCGGTAATGGAAGCAACTCTCCTTCCTCCTCCTGAACCGAAACCTGAATGGCGTGCTTGTATGCAAAAACTGGCCGAAGAGTCGGTCGATGCCTATCGTGCAATAGTAAGAGACGAGCCAGATTTTGTCGCCTATTTCCGCGCAGCTACCCCTGAGGTAGAACTGGGTAAATTGCCTTTAGGCAGTAGACCGGCTAAACGCAAGGTCGATGGTGGCATCGAGAGCCTGCGAGCCATACCTTGGATATTTGCCTGGTCACAGAATCGCTTGATGTTGCCCGCATGGCTTGGAGCCGGGGAAGCACTGCAAGCAGCAAGTGATCGTGGAGAGATGGCGTTATTACAAGAGATGGAACAAGACTGGCCGTTTTTTAAGACTCGTATATCAATGTTAGAGATGGTCTATGCGAAGGCTGAACCAAACCTAGCAAAATATTATGAAACTTGCTTAGTGCCAGAAAACCTCCACCATTTAGGTGAAGAGCTTCGCACTCGTCTGGCGACGGGTATTAAAGCAGTCTTAGAACTAACCCAGTCTAATGCTCTGATGGAGCATACGCCTTGGAATAGAGAATCCGTTACGCTTCGCAACCCTTACATCGATCCCCTTAACTTTGTACAAGCAGAACTGTTAGCGCGTACCCGTAAAGAAGAGGAGCCGTCGACCAATGTTGAGCTGGCATTGATGATAACCATTGCTGGCGTTGCAGCTGGCATGAGAAATACTGGCTAATGAAGATATTAAGCACCCTTATGCCACTCTTCATGCTGTTGCTGACCGGATGCGTGAGTCAATACAGCATCACCGAGAGTGAATTAGAAGGCTATCTATCTGATGAGATACATTTCGAAGTCAAACAGGGTAATCAACTCTTTGGCATCGAGATGCGTATCAATAATATAGATGTAAAACTTGGGCATAAGCCTGGCATCATGTCAGTTACCGCTGACAGCGTGGTCAAGGTAAGAAACCCATTATTGCCTATCAAAGCAAATATGAAGACGACCTTCGAAGCAGAGCCTTGGTACGATGCCCAAAGCCATAGTGTTTATTTGAGGCAACTCAGGCTTATCGGCATTGAATCTAATCCAAAAGATATTGAGAAAGCGGTCAAACAAGTTGCTCCCCAGATGATGGGCTTTCTTACCCATTTCTTGGAAACTCAGCCAGTTTATGTACTGGATACTTCAGACTCAAATCAGGCTTTAATTGCTGAGATGACCAGAAGAATTGAGGCTGTCTCTTATACACATCTGACGCTGCCGACGAA
>SDWK01000731.1 GCA_004195335.1 Shewanella sp. | reverse complement strand
CTCCAGCGTGAGAATGGAGGATGTAATCGTCACTCCCCTTGATATGCCCTCTATCATCAGCGAAGCGATATCCCGGCTTAGTCACGAATGCAAGAAGTATGAGGCAAAAATTGCTCTGGAGGAAGATTTCCCCGAGGCCCTGGGATATGCCCCTTGGGTGGAGGAAGTCTGGTACAACTACATCAGCAACGCCATCACGCATGGCGGAGCCCCCCCGAAAATTCACATAGGGGGGGAGTTAAAGGGTGATGGCTTTGCCAGATTTTGGGTCAAAGACAATGGCAAAGGTTTGACCCACGCTGAGCAGGCCCACCTTTTCACTACCTATAGGCCCCATAAGAGCAGTTCAGGTGGCCACGGTTTGGGGCTTTCCATTGTTAAGCGCATTGTGGAAAAACTCAACGGAGAAGTGGGAGTACAAATCAACGACAACAATGGCAGTATTTTCAGTTTTACCCTTCCCATGGCGAAATAGTATCAAGTTCCTGAATCTCACCACTTTCAGAACACTTTCGACTTCTCTTATTGAAAGTCATATTTCAGACACTCAAAAGGCCGCCTCTCAAGTGCTGTATTTGGGAGTGGCCATAAATCAGCGCAATACCTTAGCTGAGTCGCCCCTTGGAGGTTCCATGACAAAGAACAAGGTGAGCATAGACTCTGGCAAGGCTCGAAAGTGGCTGGTCGATGAGGCCAAAGGGTTCGACAGGCCCACGGTCTTTCTGAACACTCCCAGCGTAGGTGATTGCCACATTGTCCTGCCCGGGCTGGACTGGCAACCCTTTAGTGTCGAAGCGGTAGGGTCGGACGGTATCTGATGTGTCAACAAGCGCACGAAGCGCTTATTGCAGCCAATCAGCAACTTCGTGCTGAAATAGCCAATCGCGAGAAAGCTGAAAGAGAACGCGATCATCTGTTCGAGTATTCAGTAGACATGTTCGGAGTCGCGGGAATCAACGGTTTTTTTAAGCAGATAAATCCTGCCTGGACGAAGAACCTTGGGTGGACGGCGAAGGAACTTCTCGGTCGCCCCTATATCGAATTTGTCCATCCCGATGATCATGAAGCCACCATGTCCGCCTCAGAGCAGCTTCTGTCTGCTCGAAAACTGCATGGATTCGAAAACCGATATCGGTGCAAAGACGGGACATACAAGTGGATTTCGTGGAATGCCTACGCGTTGCCCGAGGAAGGGCTGATTTTTGCCGTGGCTCGCGATATCACCGATCGCAAACGGGCAGAGAAGGAACTACAGGAGCGTGATCAGCAGTATCATGCTCTTTTTGAGAACAATCACGCGGCCATGCTCTTGATAGATCCCGTGAACGCAGCCATCGTGGATGCCAACCCAGCCGCATGTTCCTTTAATCCAAGGGGATTTTATCACAGTCATTAAAGAGAATCTGACTCTTTTAGATAGGGCAGAATAACAACACAACGAGTAGGAGGTCGTCACGATGATTCCAGAAAAATTACAAGAAATAATGAAAAAAGATGGCGTGGTTGCAATTGCAACTTTAGGTGAAGATGGACCGCATATGGTTAATACTTGGAACAGTTACATCCGGATTTCAGAGGATGATCGATTACTTATCCCAGCAGGTTATATGCATAAAACTGAGGCAAATGTTGCCTTCAATAATCAGGTATTGATCACCTTGGGTAGCAGTAAGGTGACGGGCAATAATGGACCTGGAGCGGGCTTTCTGATTAAAGGTACAGCAGCCTTCATAACAGAGGGGCCAGACTTTGATCTACTAAAGTCAAAATTCAGTTGGTTGCGAGCCACGCTCACTGTCACCATCGATTCTGCCACCCAGACATGGTAACTTGTTGATACCAGCGAAGAACAATAAGGAGTATTACGATGGGGGTGGCCGAAAAAGTTTTAGAAATTATGCTTGCCGAAGGCCAGCCTCTCAACGCCGGAAAGATCGCTGAAATCGGTGGGCTTGACCGCAAAGATCTCGACAAGGCAATGACGAAATTAAAAAAAGAAGAAAAAATTGTTTCGCCAAAGCGTTGCTATTGGATACCTGCTTAGGCAACTACAGTTTTCTTGAATGTCACTATTTATCAGACATGAAAACGGCCCACCCCATTCACTGGGTGGGCCATTCTTATTTTGCAGAGGATGTTGGAACCTGTTTTTTGTCGCCACATCAGACCGCTGAAAACAATCTAAGACAATATATTGAACACTTCTGCCTTCTGATGAATTCACATGTCAGAAGTGTCTAGATTGCTGGGTCCGATCCACCCTGCTAGAGCTTCTAATTGACCGCGGCTGGCTTTATGGCTTCCGTGAAAAAAATAGTTAAGGACTACCCAAAAAGGGTAATTGATGGATTATTGGCTAGCACCAACCATGGCTCGTGGTAACCTACGAAAATACCAAACCTGTTGATAAGCAGGGCCGCAAAGCTGAGGGGCTTTCCTCAAAGTCATGCAAGATGGCCGAGTTGCCGACGAAGGATAAAGTTGCCAGTAAATCCTATATTTCCATAAGTTCCCGAGAAGTTTCAAGTTCATTGGAGCAAACAATAATCCAAAAGCATTATGAGGTGGCTATGGACTTAGAAAAATATTCCTTTGAAAGTATCATTGAAAACTTACATGACGGTTTGTATTTTGTTGACCTAAATCGGGTTATAACTTACTGGAACAAGTCTGCTGAACAAATTTCTGGGTTTAAGGCTATTGAAGTTGTTGGAAAATCTTGCTCGGAGAATATACTCACCCACGTAGATAGTGATGGAAATAGTCTTTGCACCAGCATGTGCCCTATTGCAGCAGCAATTGCTGATGGAAAACGTCGCGAAACAGAAGTGTACATGCACCACAAGGATGGTCACAGAATACCTGTCTCTGTTCGTGTTAGTACCTTAACCGATAAAGAGGGAACCATAATTGGTGGCATTGAGTTATTTACTGATATTAGCAATAAGAAAATAAATGAATTGAGAATTAAAGAGCTTGAAAAACTGGCTCTCCTTGACAATCTCACACAATTGGCCAACAGGACCTATATTGAAAGAGAAATCCAAAGCAGACTCGAAGAAAAAAAACGCTTAAATATTTCATTTGGCATTTTATTCATAGATGTTGACCATTTCAAAAGTTTTAATGACACCTATGGCCATGAGGTGGGTGATGAGGTTTTGAAATTTGTTGCAAATACTTTTGTTGCCTGCGCCAGGCCATTTGACCTTTATGGTCGCTGGGGTGGCGAAGAGTTTATTGGCATTATCCGTAATATAAACGGCAAAGATCTTGAGACCTTAGGAAACAGGCTTCGCTCAATGTTGGAAGCCTCATATGTTGTTCGTGAAAATGAAAAGCTAAATGTAACAATTTCAATTGGAGCCACAGTTGTTAACGAAAATGACACTATTGAGGGCCTCATAAAAAGAGCTGATATCCTTATGTATAACAGTAAGGCAGCGGGAAGAAATTGTTTGACAATAGGTTGAATATTATCGCGTTCATTTACCTAGAGGCGGATTGAAATTCCGATACGCCTCATTGCATACGCCCATGCAAGACGTTGAGGCTACAGAAAAACTTATCCCACAATTCACGACTTTTCAGACATGAAAACGGCCCACCCAGTGAATGGGGTGGGCCGTTCTTGTTTTGGAGGGGTTCCAGGAATCTCCGATCTACTCCACCTGAAGCGCCTCTGGGCTTACCAAGACAACATTTAAGACACAAATACGCGTGTGCCTAGTGTTCTGGAGGCAGTCCACCATGGGTGTCTTGTGAAATGGGGGACGTCCAATATTCCATGCGTTCTAAATTTCTACGCCTGCTTGCTACAACCTCTTAACTCAAGAAGAAAAACACATGAAAATTTAAATCTCAATGAAAACAGTTAGTTCCTTAATTGACAAACGATCAATTCAAGATAGAAGTAGTAATAGTTAATTGTCGGCGGATTCTTTTTCCAGGAGGTGCGATATGCTCGTTGTTAGCTGGATAGAGTCGTTTGTTGGTAAGATTTATGGAGCTAAAGCAGGTTCTACTATTAAAGTCATAAGTGAAGAACGAAAAGTGTTAGCGGAACGTATGGTCCGTAAAATGCGCCTCCATCGCAACATGCGATTACTTGCATAGACATGAAGTTCTCCGGAGGGTTCTGATGTGGACTTACTCCACTTCACTAGACACTCATGACCCGCCCGGAAGTGTCTAGCAATTCACGACTTTTCAGATATGAAAACGGTCCACCCAGTGAATGGGGTGGGCGGTTCTTGTTTTGGAGGGATCCTAGTAATAATGGAACTTTGGTATTTGAAGGCCCTCAAATTTAAATAACACAACATGTTGGACGGTCGATCCTTCAGTTCAAGATGACGTTTGACGTGACAACTATTCTGACACACGCTGGATAGCGAATCGCATTTCTATTCAAGTTGTCAAAACCAGATTTCGCACGGTCTTCGACAGGCTATTCCGGCCCATTAAAACCCTGGCACAGACAATCAAGCGGCTTAAGAGTGGGATCCCCCCCTGACCCAGACCTTACAGATGTTCGGAAATCAGCGGATTCCGAAAAAAAACTAAACTGTAAGATATTATATATTTTCATGGAAAGACCTGCCTGAGCGGACCTTTCCCTACCTTTCAGTGGACCGACACCCTGAGAAAGACGTTGATCCCTTTTGAGCGGAACCCAACTGGGAGGAGCACCGATGCTTTCCTTTTTCAATACCGAAGATTTCATGCCCCATGGGATGTGTATCCTCTGGCAACAGGACCTTCTCTTTCTGCATGTCATTTCGGACGTTCTTACGGGAGTTGCCTACTACTGTGTCGCCGCTGCGCTGGTCCACTTCGTTCAGAAACGAGGCGACATTCCCTTTAAATGGTTTTTCATCCCCTTGGGAACCCTTATTTTCGTCTCCTGCGGCACAACTCACTTCATGGCCGCCTGGACGTTCTGGAACCCGGATTACGGCGTCGAAGGAGTCACCAAGGCAGCAACGGCTTCCTTCTCCCTCATCGCCGCAGCAGGCCTTTGGTATCTTATGCCGAAGATCATCTCCCTGCCCAGTCCTGCCCAGCTTGAAAGCAAGAACCTGGAGCTGCAGGTTGCAAAGGAGAGCCTGGCCAGGCACCAGGAACATCTGGAGGAACTGGTGGAACATCGGACCTCGGAACTCAACGCGGCAAATGAACAGTTGAAGCAGGAGATAGCCGCGCGCAGGCAGGCTGAGGGGTTGATCAAGCAATCCCTTGACCAGGTCGAAGTGGCCCGGGACAAAATCGACGCCATTCTCAAATCCGTGCCCCATGGATTGATCGTCACCGACATGGATCAGAGGATCATCCTGATGAACCGTGTGGCGGAAAGAATCCTTGGCTTTGATCTCAAGGAACTTTTCCAGCAACCCGTCCAAACCGCGATCGAGGTGCTGGCCTTTCACGAGCATTTCGCGGCCATCCTGCGCGACGGGGTCCGCGCCCGTCCCATCGACCTGGAGATGTATGACCACAGCAGACGAGAGGTCCGAACCCTTCAGACTGGAGCCTCCCTGGTTCTGAGTAAAGAAAAGGTAAAAACGGGGGTGATCATCATGCTGCGGGATGTGACTCGGGAGCGGGAGATCGACCACATGAAGAGCGAATTCATCTCGACCGCGGCCCATGAGTTGAACACTCCGCTCACCTCAGTGATGGGTTATGCCGAACTGCTGATCAATCAAGCTCAGATGAAAGAGTTCGCCCCAGAACAGCAGCGGGCGTTTCTCGCCATCATCTATGAAAAGGGCAAGGAGCTGTCCGAGATCATCGATGATCTGTTAAATCTCAACCGTATTGAATCCGGCCGGCCACTGCTGCTGGAGACGGCCCCCTGCGACCTTCCGCCCATGCTCCGCACCCTTGTCAATCAATTCACCCTTGTTAATCAATTTCAAAGGGAAACCGTCACCCACCGATTCGAGCTGGACCTGGCCGAACAGAAGTGCGAGCTTTCTGTCGACCGCGGGAAAATTCTGCAGGTCATGGAGAACCTTATCAGTAACGCGGTCAAATATTCACCAGACGGCGGCCGAATCAGGGTCACCGGGGCAAGGGCGGAGGACAGCTACAGGGTCACGGTAGAAGATAAGGGGATCGGCATGACCTCCGAGCAAGTGGCGCATATGTTCGAGAAGTTCTATCGGGCGGACGCCTCGAACACGGCGGTCGGCGGCCTAGGGCTGGGGATGAGCATCGTCAAAAGCATCGTCGAGGCCCACGGGGGCCAAGTCAGGGTGGAAAGCGAGCTCGGCATGGGAACCCAGGTGATCTTCAGCCTTCCCCTCGGCGACAACCGTCCCACTTGAACTGCCCCGCCCCGTAAAACTTCGTCTCATCAAGAAACTTCACGAGCTGACATTTAAGAATAGAATGATCACCGAAAATCTTTGGACTGTTTTATAAGTCACTATCTATCAGACGCAAAAAGCCCTCGATCTCTGGATCTTGGGCTTTTCTTGTATATCGCTATATTTTGGACAGCTCTGAGGCGCGCCGTTTTCAGTGTGCTTAATTGCGGGAATTGTTGGGAAGCAGTAAATTCAGCGAAAGGACCACTTTGATAGCCTATCAGGCAATATTTAAAACACGTTTGATTGACTGATTGTTGTTTTAGTCAGATTTAATAATGACTTAGTCATTTTTGACTCTATTTCTTTTAATTTAGATATATTTGATGACAACAACGAATACCATGTACTATCCTGTTTTAATCCAAGTGTACAATAAGTTTGCCAATCCACTAACTGCGCTTGATCCTCTACCACGGTATCAGATTTGAAATCTAAATCATGAATACAAGATAATACACGGCTTATCGATCGACACATCACCGTGTCAATCATCATCTCTTTTCCATTCATACCATCTACCCAAGGAAACACTTGATACATCTGGTTCTCATACTTGATGATAACATCATCATCAATCATTAATGCCGGTACTGCATTAATACCTTGCTTAAGAGCATATCTAGACATCTCCTCTGATAAAATAAAATGACCATATGCTGCTTCTCTTTTCATGATAATAGGATTCAGTGCTTTAATTGCATAAATTTGATTTTCAGTCTTAACTTTGTACATGAGGTGCAATAAACCACCCTTAACTTCTTCAGGTAATACATTGACTGTACCTAAGTTGTACTGTGTAAATAAACCCGTTATTTTTTCCAATATATTTTTACCCCTTATTTATTAATCATCATTTTTCGAATTGTACTTCGTCATAAATAAAGCTTCATCAGCATACTTATAACCACAATTTTCATATAGTGATCTTGCAGCATCATTATCTCCACTAACATACAACCTTATACCCATTGCATTTAATGTCTTGTTTAAGTCATCTGCACATGACATAAGATGTCCTGCTAATCCTTTTCCTCTATATGTCGGTTCGAGCCATAGCTCATCGACGTATATATGACCTCTGCCGTTGTATTTCCCAACCTTAGGCATATAGATCATTGAGATCCATCCGACCATTTTAGAGTCTATAACCATTGCTTGGATATATAGATTCTCATTATTTAATTCATCTCTAATCTCTTTAGACAGAGAGAAGTCAATTTTGCTATTTTGTTTTTCTTTACCATTAATTCTCCAATAAATCATATCATCGAACAGATGATAGTTATTAGCTGTTACTCTTTCTATTTTCAATATCATTCACTCCAATCATTTCTTCAACCGATGCAACAACTTGATCAACACTCATATGACTAACGTCAATCTTTTGTGTGTCCATTGACTCATACAATTTAAGTTTTTCTAAACTTCTGTCAATGATCTCTTCATCACGAACCTTTAAATTTACATCCTTCAGAAGTCTTTCTCTCAATTCTTTTTCAGAACATATTAGTGTGACAACATGTAGTTCATAATCTGTTCGATCTAATCGTTTGATTAAGTCTTTTATAATCCACTCTTGATGGAGCACCCAACAAAATACGATATGCTCGATTTCACTACAGTTAAGGTAACTATTTAATAAGAACGATATATTATTCATGACCATTTCTTTTGTTTCATCAGTTACGACAAATGGATTCATCAGCCAACACTAATCAGCATCTAAAAAAACACTCTTATGTAATGACTGATTTAGCTTTGTACATGTGGTCGTTTTACCAACACCCATGGTGCCATTGATGATTATCAATTTTTTCATTATTCATCTCCAATAATTTGACTTGATACTTTTTATGTTCTATTTAAACCTTTAGATTTTTAAATAAGAACAAACAACCATCAACCCACTCATTATTGATTTTCATGACATTCATTTCTACTGATGTCATTTTAAATCCATTCTTTTCTAACACGCGTTTAGAAGCTATGTTTGTTGTCGTAGTACCTGCGCTTAACTGATTTATACCAAGTTTATCAACCGCATAGTCTATGACCATCTTTACCGATTGACTGGCATTACCCTTACCTTGATGTTTCTGACCGATTCGGTATCCAACTTCAGCTTCTTTGATTTCATTAGACTCAGAAACACTTAGATTCACTCGACCGATAATCTGATTCTTTTCATCCTCTATCAAGAACATATAATATGTTTCATCACTTTGTTCTTGTAGTAATGTTATCATAACTTCTTCAAATGATTCTAGCTGATGGTAAGTATCAGGTCTAGGTGGTAAGACACTTTCAAAAAACTCACGATTATTTTTCTCGAACTCAAATATATTTTTTATGTCAATATGTTGAACCATACGTATATTC
>SDWK01000936.1 GCA_004195335.1 Shewanella sp. | reverse complement strand
ACTTTATCCACATATTGTAATTGAAAATGATAAATATGTGGATAACCTATTATTTTCATCTGATTAAACTCTGTATGAATCAACACCCGATCTGGTCAATGATCCCCCTTGTGGATAAGTAGGCGATCTATCCCCAAGCTTAGCTCAGTTTGATCGTTAATAGATCACAGGATCTGATCGCTGTTAAATGTTGATTGTAAAAAGGAAAATGGATTATCCACAGAAAAGTGCGATCCTAATAGTAAGAATAATAAAGGATCTATATAAAGATCTTAAGATCTATTAAGCAGATCCTTTCTCGATCTGAGCAGTGAAATTGATCTTTCACCTGAGACGGATCAAATGCTAAAATGCGCAGCTCAAAATCACAGTTTGTTCGTTACCGACTAAAGTTTAAATTTAAGGTTTACTAATGCATTTTCATGAACGGTTCGATGTAATTATTATCGGTGGTGGTCATGCCGGTACTGAAGCTGCGTTAGCCGCAGCCAGGATGGGATCGAAAACCCTACTGCTGACGCATAACATCGATACCTTAGGACAAATGTCTTGTAATCCAGCCATTGGTGGGATCGGTAAAGGACATTTGGTAAAAGAGATTGACGCCTTAGGCGGAGCAATGGCGGTTGCCACTGACTATGCCGGTATTCAATTCAGAACACTTAACTCAAGCAAAGGCCCGGCAGTACGAGCGACTCGTGCTCAAGCAGACCGAGCTTTGTACCGAGCTAAGATCCAAGAAATATTGCAAAACCAGCCGAACCTTAGACTTTTCCAACAAGCCGTTGATGATTTAATTGTAGAAAATGGTCGAGTGACGGGTGTTGTTACTCAAATGGGATTAGCCTTCCAAGCCCCTGCCGTGGTGTTGACTGCAGGCACTTTCCTTAGTGGTAAAATTCACATAGGGATGCAGAATTACAGCGGTGGTCGAGCGGGTGATCCACCATCGATTGCATTGGCAGATCGCCTACGCGAATTGCCGATCCGTATTGGTCGATTAAAAACAGGGACTCCTCCAAGGATCGACGCCAATACCATAAACTTCGATCTGATGACCGAACAGAAAGGGGATACGCCACTCCCTGTGATGTCATTTGTCGGTGATGTGAGTCAGCATCCACGTCAGATCTCCTGTTTTGTTACCCATACTAACGAGCGAACCCACGAGATCATTCGTGGTGGTTTAGACAGAAGCCCCATGTATTCAGGCGTTATCGAGGGTGTAGGTCCACGTTACTGTCCATCTATCGAAGATAAGATCCACCGCTTCGCCGATAAATCATCTCATCAGATTTTTATTGAACCTGAAGGATTGAATACCAATGAGATCTACCCTAACGGTATCTCTACAAGCTTGCCTTTCGACGTACAATTAAATCTGGTTCGTTCAATCAAAGGCATGGAGAATGCGGAAATTATTCGTCCTGGTTATGCCATCGAATATGATTATTTTGACCCCAAAGATCTGAAGAACTCTTTAGAAACAAAGAATATTCAAGGTTTATTCTTTGCTGGACAGATTAACGGTACAACCGGTTATGAAGAAGCTGGGGCGCAGGGATTACTCGCCGGTATGAATGCTTCATTGCAGGTTCAAGGAAAAGAGAGCTGGTGCCCTCGTCGTGATGAAGCCTATCTAGGTGTGTTAGTCGATGACCTATCGACACTGGGTACCAAAGAACCCTACCGTATGTTCACCAGCCGCGCGGAATATCGTTTGTTATTGCGTGAAGATAATGCCGATCTGCGTTTAACCGAGAAGGGTCATAAACTTGGATTGGTCAGTGAAGATCGTTGGGTTAAATTCAACGAGAAACGTGAGTCTATTGAGCTTGAACTTCAACGTTTAAGAAGCCTGTGGGTTCATCCGAACTCGCCACTACTCGATGTATTAAATCCTGAATTGAATACCCCTATCTCGCGCGAGGCGTCATTTGAAGATCTACTTCGTCGTCCTGAGATGGATTATCCAAAGTTGATGAGCTTAGAGGGATTTGGTCCTGGACTCGAAGATCAACGTGCTGCAGAGCAAGTGCAGATACAGGTTAAATATTCGGGTTATATCCAACGTCAGCAAGATGAGATAGATAAAGCGGTAAAACATGAAACGACTGGTTTGCCATTAGATCTTGATTATCAGGAAGTTCCGGGTCTTTCAAATGAGGTGATCGCTAAGTTGAACGATCATAAGCCTGAAACTATCGGTCAGGCTTCTAGAATTTCGGGCATGACGCCTGCTGCGATCTCTATTTTACTGGTTCATCTGAAACGTCGCGGTCTATTACGTAAAAACCCTTCTAAAAGCTAATTTATTTGCCTGTAAGGGAAGCCAAAGCTGATTGTTATTGGCTTTTAGCGCTTCCCTTAGTGTTTTCTGGGCTTCATAATGTCAACAGTTTCGATTTATGTACGTTATTAAGGATTAATCCTGTGTTATCTGCCCAATTAGATGAATATCTGGCTGAAATGAATCTGTCTGCAACTGCGCTGCAGAAAAAACAGCTTATTGGTTTTGTTGAGATGCTCAACAAGTGGAATAAGGCCTATAACCTGACGTCAATTCGAGATCCACAGCAGATGCTGATCAGGCATATCATGGATAGCCTAGCCGTTTCAGCACATCTTGTGGGTGAACGTTTTATCGATGTAGGCACTGGCCCAGGTATACCAGGTATTCCTCTGGCCATTATGAATCCGGATAAAACCTTCGTTTTATTAGACAGTCTAGGTAAGCGGATCCGCTTCCAAAAGCAGGTTCAGCATGAGTTAGGCCTTAAGAATATCAGTTCGGTAGAGAGCCGGGTTGAGGCATACCAGCCCGAAACAAAATTTGATGGTGTCTTGAGTCGAGCTTTTGCGTCGATTGAAGATATGCTGCATTGGTGTCATCACCTTCCTACTGACAAAGGGTGTTATTACGCGCTCAAAGGTCAGCTTGCTGAAGATGAAATGGCAAAACTTCCTCAAGAATTTGAAGTTACCGATGTTATTGAACTCAAGGTCCCGCGCTTGGATGAGCAGCGACACCTTTTGAGAGTTATCAAAAGATAGCAATAAAGTTGCATTTTTTTTATGGTTCAAGCAATTTGGTATGGGTTTCAATAGTGTCGATAACATGAACGCGACATACAGGATGGTATTGTGGGTAAAGTGATTGCCGTGGCTAACCAAAAAGGTGGCGTCGGAAAAACAACAACTTGTGTGAATCTTGCAGCATCTTTGGCGGCCACTAAGCGCAAAGTACTGCTGATCGATCTCGATCCCCAAGGTAATGCGACCATGGGAAGTGGCATAGATAAGTACAGTGTTGAGAATACCGCATACGAATTATTGGTCGATGAGAAATCTTTTGATGATGTTGTCTACCGAGATACGAGTGGAAAGTATGATCTGATAGCCAGTAATGGTGACGTTACGGCGGTTGAGATCAAGCTTATGGAGTTCTTTGCTCGAGAAATAAGATTAAGAAATGCATTAGCACCGATAAAAGACGATTATGATTTCATTTTTATCGATTGTCCGCCTTCACTGAACATGCTGACTGTCAATGCAATGTCTGCTGCAGACTCTGTTCTGGTGCCTATGCAGTGTGAGTATTACGCTCTGGAAGGCCTGACGGCACTGATGGATACCATAAGTAAGATCGGTGCCATGGTGAACCCTGGTCTACATATCGAAGGTATCTTACGTACCATGTACGATCCCCGCAATCGTTTAGCCAATGATGTATCCGATCAGCTTAAACAGCATTTTGGTGAGAAAGTTTATCGTACTGTGATCCCTAGAAACGTACGACTTGCCGAAGCCCCAAGTTTTGGTGCTCCGGCCATGTATTATGATAAAACCAGCGCAGGAGCTAAGGCTTACCTTGCTCTGGCCGGTGAGATAATTCGTCGTGCGGAACAGCACGAACAGGTTGAACAAGCTTAAACAAAGGCAGTGGAAATGACAGTTAAAAAACGCGGTTTGGGCAAAGGGTTAGATGCATTACTCAGTACTAGCCATGCGGCAAATAATAAACAAGCATTAAATGATGAAATGGCTGATAAAGCAGTTAGAAATGATGATCTATTGATGCTTGATATTGACCTAATGCAACCTGGGAAATACCAACCTCGTAAAGATATGTCTCCAGAAAAACTGGAAGAACTTGCCGAGTCAATTAAAGCTCAGGGAATCATTCAACCAATTGTTGTTCGTAAGATATCTCCTGAAATGTTTGAGATCATTGCCGGTGAACGTCGTTGGCGCGCCGCTCAGTTAGCTAAACTTGATAAGATTCCTTGTATTGTAAAACAGGTACCCGATGAATCGGCTGTCGCCATTGCGCTGATTGAAAATATTCAACGTGAAGACCTCAATGCGATGGAAGAAGCCATTGCTCTTCAACGCTTAATGGAAGAGTTTAAATTAACCCATCAACAGATTGCCGGAGCCGTGGGTAAGTCTCGCGCTACCGTCTCTAATCTACTGCGTTTAAATGGTCTTAATGAGCCTGTAAAACGCATGCTGGAGTATGGTGATATCGATATGGGCCATGCTCGTGCCTTGCTTGCTATCGAAGGTGATGAGCAGACGACAGTAGCAAGGTTAGTCTCAGCTAAAGAATTAACTGTTCGTGAAACTGAACGATTAGTCACTAAAACACTTAATCCACCTAATATAGTCGATAAACCCGCAAAAGATCACGATGTAGCCCGTCTGGAAAGTCAATTAGTTGAACGTCTAGGTGCGAAAGTTTCCATTACGCACAATAAAAAAGGCAAAGGAAAATTGGTAATTAATTATCAAGATCTTGCTGAATTAGACGGAATTATCGATAAAATCCGCTAAAAAACTGACGTTGCCGTCATATTATGTAACTTTGTGACATATGTTAAATTTGTGCTTTTACAGATTTGGCGTTAGATCACGCTAAAAGACTCGATTTTCCTCAGCTTAAACTTGCTTTGAAGGCCTGAAAAGGTATACTTTCGCAAGCTTTTTTGTCTCTATTGATTATTCGGATTTTTGTAATCCGGTTATCGAAACAATAAAGCGTAAATGCGGAGAAGGTAAATTGAGTAAGATTTTAGCACGTCGTGGCCGGTGGTCTGCCTATAAGCTGGTTTTGATGCAGGCGGCGATGGCTGGGGGTGCTTCAGTTTTCTTTTTCGCCATGTGGGGAGTTCAGTCTGGTCTGTCTGCCTTGGCAGGTGGCGCTATCGCTGTACTTCCTAATTTTGTATTCGCAACCCTAGCTTTTTCCCATACGGGAGCAAGTTCTGCAGGAAAGGTCATGAAGACTTTTTACTGGGGGGAAGCGGTAAAGTTGCTGTTAACCATAGCTATGTTTTCGTTAGTTTTTATCAATTGGAAAGTTGGGTTTATGCCACTTTTTGTTTGTTATACCTTAGCGTTAACCGTGCATTGGACGGCTCCTTTATTTTTCAAGCAAAGTAAAGTGGGATGAATCATGGCTGCAACTGGTGAAGCGTTAACACCGCAGGGCTATATCCAGCACCACCTTACCAATCTGCAAGTTTGTGCGACCGATAATGGTTTAGCATTAAATAGCCCAGATTGCGTAGGGAATTTCTGGACATGGCATATTGATTCGTTGCTCTTTTCGGTTGGGCTTGGTGTTCTGTTCTTATGGCTATTCCGTAGCGTTGGAAAGAAGGCAACTACAGGTGTTCCCGGTAAGCTTCAGTGTTTTATCGAGATGATCATTGAGTTTGTTGACTCTAGCGTGAAAGAAACCTTCCATGGCCGCAATCCTGTTATTGCTCCGTTGGCATTAACTATTTTTGTTTGGGTATTCATGATGAACTTCATGGATATGGTTCCAGTTGACTGGATCCCATCACTAGCAGCTGCTGCTGGTATCCCTTACATGAAAGTGGTTCCAACGACCGACGTTAACATTACCTTTAGTTTAGCTATTGGTGTGTTCTTGCTGATTATTTACTACAGCATTAAAGTCAAAGGCATTTCAGGCTTTGTTAAAGAATTGACCATGCAGCCTTTTAACCATTGGGCAATGATACCCGTCAACTTCCTGTTAGAAACCGTAACGTTAATCGCTAAGCCTATTTCATTGGCACTGCGTTTGTTCGGTAACTTATATGCGGGCGAGTTGATCTTCATTCTTATTGCGTTGATGTATGGCGCGAACATGGCATTATCTGCCTTGGGCGTTTCATTACAACTAGGTTGGTTAATTTTCCATATTTTGGTTATTACCCTACAGGCGTTTATTTTCATGATGCTGACAATTGTTTATTTAAGCATGGCGCATGAAGATCATTAAGAATTGCTGAAGAAATTTTTTAGCTAAATCAAAAACTAACTAGATTTAGAATATTTGGAGATAGAGATGGAAACTGTTCTTGGCATGACAGCTATTGCTGTTGCTTTGCTAATTGGTATGGGTGCTCTTGGTACTGCTATCGGTTTTGGCCTACTAGGCGGTAAGTTCTTGGAAGGCGCTGCGCGTCAACCAGAAATGGCTCCTATGCTACAAGTTAAAATGTTCATCGTTGCGGGTCTTTTAGACGCCGTTACTATGATCGGTGTTGGTATTGCATTATTCATGCTTTTCACCAATCCACTAGGTGCAATGCTGTAATAAACGCTTCTGTCTTTAAACTTAATAGGAGGCTGTTGTGAATTTCAACGCTACCTTAATCGGTCAGACGGTTGCCTTTATTCTCTTCGTGTGGTTTTGCATGAAGTTTGTTTGGCCCCCTTTGATGAATGCCATCGAAGAGCGTCAAAAAAGGATTGCCGACGGTTTAGCTGATGCTGACCGCGCCGTAAAAGACCTAGAGTTGGCTCAGTCGAAAGCAACTGACCAACTAAAAGACGCCAAAGCTACTGCTAACGAGATTATTGAGCAAGCGAATAAACGTAAAGCTCAGATCGTCGATGAAGCAAAAGCCGAAGCAGATTCTGAGCGCGCTAAAATTATCGCTCAGGGTTATGCAGAAATTGAAGCTGAACGTAATCGCGTTAAAGAAGACTTGCGTAAGCAAGTTGCTACTCTTGCCATTTATGGTGCAGAGAAGATTCTTGAACGTTCTATCGATGAAGCCGCCCACAGTGACATAGTTAATAAACTAGTTGCTGAACTTTAAATAAGGAGTTTGAGTTATGGCTGAAATAACCACCATCGCTCGTCCTTACGCAAAGGCAGCTTTTGATTTTGCTATTGAAAAAGATGCAGTTGATAGTTGGGCAGAGATGCTGAACTTCGCGGCCATGGTAAGTGAAAACGAAACCATTAAGCCACTGCTCTCTGGTGCATTAGCCAGTAACCAGCTTGCTAAACTCTTTATTGAAGTTTGTGGTGAGCAGGTCAATGAGCAAGGTCAAAACTTGTTAAAGGTAATGGCTGAAAACGGTCGTTTAGAAGTACTACCTGCTGTGTCTCAACAATTTGTTGAGCTGCGCAACGTGTGGGCAAAAGAGATTGAAGCTAATGTAGTTTCAGCCACTGAGCTTACTGCTGAGCAGCAACAGGATATTAGTGTTTCTTTAGAGAAACGTCTCACACGCAAAATAAAGCTGAATTGCAGCATAGATGCCAGCCTAATAGCTGGTTTAATAATCACGGCAGGTGACTTAGTCATAGATGGCTCGGTCCGCGGAAAAATTTCGCGTCTGTCTGATACGCTGCAATCGTAATTGGGAGTTTGAGCATGCAACTGAATTCCACTGAAATCAGCGATCTGATTAAACAGCGGATCGAGCAGTTCGAAGTCGTTAGTGAAGCTCGCAACGAAGGTACTATCGTTGCAGTAAGTGACGGCATCATCCGCATCCACGGCCTAGCCGATGTGATGCAAGGTGAAATGATCGAGCTGCCTGGTAATCGTTATGCAATCGCGTTGAACTTAGAACGTGATTCTGTCGGTGCCGTAGTGATGGGCCCTTATGCCTCATTGGCTGAAGGCGACAAAGTAAAAACAACTGGTCGTATTTTGGAAGTCCCAGTTGGCCGTGGTCTATTAGGCCGCGTAGTCAACACTTTGGGTGAGCCAATCGACGGAAAAGGACCTATCGACAACGATGGTTTCTCTCCTGTTGAAGTAATCGCACCAGGTGTTATTGAACGTAAGTCAGTAGAACAACCAGTGCAAACTGGTTATAAAGCCGTTGACTCTATGATCCCAATCGGTCGTGGACAACGTGAATTGATTATTGGTGACCGTCAGATCGGTAAAACCGCTTTGGCGATCGATGCCATCATCAATCAAAAAAATACTGGCATTAAGTGTGTATACGTAGCGGTAGGCCAAAAGGCTTCTACCATCGCTAACGTGGTACGCAAGCTTGATGAGCACGGCGCTTTGGCGAACACCATTGTTGTTGTTGCGACAGCTTCTGAAGCTGCTGCTCTTCAATACTTGGCTCCATACTCTGGTTGTTCAATGGGTGAGTACTTCCGCGACCGCGGTGAAGATGCACTTATTGTCTATGATGATCTTTCTAAGCAAGCAGTTGCTTACCGTCAGATCTCATTGCTACTTAAGCGTCCACCAGGACGTGAAGCATACCCAGGTGATGTATTCTATCTTCACTCTCGTCTGTTAGAACGTGCTTCACGTGTTAACGCCGAGTATGTTGAGAAGTTCACTAAAGGCGAAGTAAAAGGCCGAACTGGTTCTTTGACTGCACTGCCGATTATTGAAACTCAGGCGGGTGACGTTTCTGCTTTCGTACCGACTAACGTAATTTCGATTACCGATGGTCAAATCTTCCTTGAAACTGACCTATTTAACTCTGGACTACGTCCTGCTGTTAACCCTGGTATTTCGGTTTCTCGTGTTGGTGGTGCGGCTCAGACTAAGATCATCAAGAAACTGTCTGGCGGTATTCGTAGCGCACTTGCACAGTATCGAGAGCTTGCAGCGTTCTCACAGTTTGCATCTGATTTAGATGATGCAACACGTGCTCAGCTTGAGCATGGTGAGCGTGTTACCGAACTTATGAAGCAAAAGCAATACGCCCCTATGAGCGTAGCTGATCAGTCTGTGTCTATTTTCTCAGCTGAAAAAGGTTACCTAAAGAGCGTTGAGCTTAATAAGATTGGTGATTTCGAAGCGTCTTTGCTCTCTTTCATGAACAGCGAGCATGCTGACCTTATGAAGACCATCAACGAGACTGGCAATTATAATGCCGACATCGAAGGTGAGTTGAAGGCCGGCCTCGATAAGTTCGTCGAAACCCAAACCTGGTAATCGAAAGAGGTGTCGTAAGGCACCTCAGGTCCAGATTGGAGAGTTAAGATGGCCAACGCTAAAGAGATTAAAACCAAGATCGCGAGTGTTCAAAACACTCAGAAGATCACATCTGCTATGGAAATGGTTGCCGCCAGCAAAATGCGTAGAGCGCAGGAACGCATGGCTGCAAGTCGTCCATATGCAGAAAATATGCGTAAGGTGATCGGTCACGTGGCGCAAGGTTCTCTCGAGTATAAACACCCCTATTTAGAGGTGAGAGAGGCTAAGCGTGTTGGTTACATTGTTGTGTCAACCGACCGTGGTCTTTGTGGTGGTCTGAACGTCAACCTTTTCAAAAAGGTTGTCGCAGACGTGAAGAAGCAACGTGCAGCTGGTGTAGAAGTTGAATTCTGCCCAATCGGCGCACGAAGCGTACAGTTCTTCACTAATTTTGGCGGAATCGTACCTGCTCAAGCATCTGGTTTAGGCGACGCTCCAAAGCTCGCTGACCTGATCGGAACAGTACGTGTGATGTTAGAATCATACAACGAAGGCAAGCTGGATCGTTTGTACGTAGTATTTAACAAGTTCGTTAATACTATGTCCCAAACGCCAGTGATCGAGCAGCTGCTACCTTTGCCAAAGTCAGAAGAGGATGAGATTTCTCATCACTGGGACTACCTATACGAGCCAGATCCAAAAGAACTTTTGGAAACTTTACTGGTACGTTATGTGGAGTCGCAGGTTTACCAAGGTGTTGTTGAGAATCTTGCGTCTGAGCAAGCAGCCCGTATGGTTGCTATGAAGTCTGCAACCGACAATGCTGGTGATCTTATTAGTGACTTGCAGTTAGTTTATAACAAGGCTCGTCAGGCTGCGATTACGCAGGAACTGTCGGAAATTGTTGCTGGCGCTGCAGCCGTTTAGGCTAGGTAACGAATACAAGTTTTAGAGGATTTATGATGAGCACAGGTACTGTTGTCCAAGTCATTGGCGCGGTTGTGGACGTTGAGTTTCCACAAGATGCCGTACCTCAGATATATGACGCTCTAAAGATCGAAAGTGAAGGCTTGGTGCTGGAAGTTCAGCAACAACTAGGTGGTGGTGTAGTTCGTACCATCGCTATGGGTACTTCAGATGGTCTGCGTCGTGGTCTTGAGGTCGTAAACTCTGGTTCACCAATTTCTGTTCCGGTTGGGTCTGCGACTCTAGGCCGTATCATGAACGTATTGGGTGATCCAATTGATGAATGTGGTGAGATCGGTGAAGAAGATCGCTATGTGATCCACCGTGAAGCGCCTTCATATGAAGATCAATCAAGCTCAACTGAACTTTTAGAGACAGGTATCAAGGTTATCGACCTTGTTTGCCCATTCGCTAAAGGTGGTAAAGTGGGTCTGTTTGGTGGTGCTGGTGTTGGTAAGACCGTCAACATGATGGAACTTATTAACAACATCGCTAAAGCACACTCAGGTTTATCTGTATTTGCTGGTGTAGGTGAGCGTACTCGTGAGGGTAACGATTTCTACTACGAGATGAAAGATTCTGGTGTTCTCGACAAAGTGGCCATGGTTTATGGTCAGATGAACGAGCCTCCAGGAAACCGTCTACGTGTGGCACTTACCGGTCTAACTATGGCTGAGAAGTTCCGTGACGAAGGTAAAGATGTTCTTTTCTTCGTTGATAACATCTATCGTTACACCTTGGCAGGTACTGAAGTATCTGCACTGCTAGGCCGTATGCCATCAGCAGTAGGTTACCAGCCAACATTGGCTGAAGAGATGGGTGTACTTCAGGAGCGTATTACATCGACTAAAACAGGGTCTATTACCTCTGTTCAAGCCGTATACGTACCTGCGGATGACTTGACGGATCCGTCACCAGCAACAACTTTCGCTCACTTAGATGCGACTGTTGTATTGTCACGTAACATCGCTTCTATGGGTATTTACCCTGCGGTTGACCCATTGGATTCGACTTCACGTCAGCTAGATCCTTTGGTTGTTGGTCAAGAGCACTATGATGTTGCTAACGGTGTGCAAACGGTACTTCAGCGTTATAAAGAGCTGAAAGATATTATTGCGATTCTTGGTATGGACGAATTATCTGATGAAGATAAGACGACTGTAGCTCGTGCTCGTAAGATTGAAAAATATCTTTCACAGCCTTTCTTCGTTGCTGAAGTATTCACCGGTTCTCCAGGTAAGTACGTTTCTCTTAAAGACACCATTCGTGGCTTTAAGGGCATTCTAGAGGGTGAGTTTGATAGCCTTCCTGAGCAAGCGTTCTACATGGTTGGTTCAATCGACGAAGCCGTTGAGAAAGCCAACAAGAAATAACTAAGTATTCTGCAGTGATGTAGAGTATTAGTTTTTAAGGAGAACGGATGGCAGCCATGACAGTACAACTTGATATCGTTAGTGCAGAAAATCGCATATATTCAGGCCTTGTAGCACACCTACAAGTAACCGGAAGCGAAGGTGAACTAGGCGTTATGCCTGGTCACGCACCACTACTGACACATATCAAACCTGGCATGGCACGCATCGTCAAGCAAGATGGGAAAGAAGAGGTGTTTTATCTTTCGGGTGGTATCCTGGAAGTTCAACCTTTTTCTGTTTCAGTATTGGCTGACGTAGTATTGCGTGCCGATGAGATTGACGAAAAGGCGGCTGTAGAAGCTAAACGTCGTGCAGAATCTGCTATGGCAGATGCTGGCGCTGACTTTAACTACGCAGCAGCGGCAATTGAGTTAGCTCAAGCTATCGCTCAATTACGCGTTGTCGAAACCATCAGAAAAAACATTACCAGATAAGGTTATTGTTTGATGAAAAAAGGCGCTCTCCGAAAGGTGAGCGCCTTTTTTGTTTTCAGAGAAGGTTTGATATAGCTGGTCCTAGGTTCAAGTTCCTAGAACCTTTTGCTAAATTCCGTTAAAATCAGCACATAAAAATAGACCTCATTTTCTTTATTTAAATAAGCATTAGCTCAAGGATAACTCGATGGCATTGAACGTAGTGATTTTGGCCGCAGGCAAGGGAACCCGCATGCGCTCAGATCTTCCTAAAGTATTACATCCTATTGCACATAAGAGCATGGTTCAGCACGTTATCGATACCGCTCACCAAGTGGGTAGTGATGCAATTCAATTGGTGTATGGCTACGGTGCGGATAAGCTTCAGAGTGTGTTGGGCGAACAACAACTTAATTGGGTGTTACAAGCTGAGCAGCTTGGTACCGGTCATGCGGTAGCGCAAGCTAATGGCAATATTAACGATGATGACACTGTATTGATTCTTTATGGTGATGTGCCTCTTATTCAAGCTAAGACATTAGCAGCGTTGCTTGCTGTAAGAAAAAATAATGGGCTGGCAATATTAACCGTTAATCTAGCTAATCCAATGGGTTATGGCCGTATTGTCCGTACTCCATGTGAAGGTCAAGAGCTGGGTAATGTTGTTGGTATCATCGAGCAAAAAGATGCCAATGCCGAGCAATTACTAATTCAAGAGATAAATACCGGCATCATGGCTGCGTCAGGTAAACAACTCAAGGCCTGGCTTAGTCAGTTGTCATCCGACAATGCTCAAGGCGAATACTACCTGACCGATATCGTTGCTATGGCTCATAAAGATGGTGTTGAGATCACCACAGCTCAACCTGAATCAGCCATCGAAGTTGAGGGGGCCAATAACCGCGTGCAACTGGCGCAGTTGGAACGCGCTTACCAGGCCCGCGCCGCAGAAAAGCTGATGCTCGAAGGAGCAAACTTGAGAGATCCTGCTCGTATCGATATCCGTGGTGACGTCACGGTCGGCATGGATGTGATGATAGATGTTAACGTTATCATCCAGGGGAAAGTGACAATCGGTAATAATGTAACCATTGGCGCCGGTGCAATACTTATCGATTGTGAAATTGGTGATAACGCCGAGATCAAGCCTTACTCTATCGTTGAAAATGCCAAATTGGGTGTTGCGGCCAGTGCTGGCCCCTTTGCACGTCTTCGTCCGGGCGCCGAACTAAAGCGTGATGCCCATATTGGTAACTTCGTCGAGATGAAGAAAGCGGTATTGGGTGAAGGTTCTAAAGCTGGCCATCTTGCTTATATTGGTGATGCGCAGATTGGTAGCGGCGTTAATATTGGTGCGGGTACCATTACCTGTAACTACGATGGCGCTAACAAGCACCTTACTATTATCGAAGATAATGTCTTTGTTGGTAGCGATACTCAGTTAGTTGCTCCTGTGACTATTGGTAAAGGTGCTACTTTGGGGGCTGGTTCAACGATTACCAGTAATGTAGCCGAAGGCGAGTTGGTTATTACCCGGGTTAAGCAACGTCACCTGACAGGCTGGGCTAGACCGGTTAAGAAACCTAAGAAGTAATAGTATTCCATATATAAATGAAGCGACCTTAACGGGTCGCTTTTTTGTTTATAAAAGCCAGTAAATCCAGCCTAAAATGACGTCGACCGACTTCAGATCCCACTTAATCTGTCTCTTATACACATCT
>SDWK01000188.1 GCA_004195335.1 Shewanella sp. | reverse complement strand
TAAATAAGCCTAATAAAGAGGCCTGTTAATCATTACTGGTACAGCTTTGCACATTGTCCTGAGTACAGTAGTGGAAATCTAGATAATTAAGTTGCTGTTCGGGTAGCTTTTTCTCTGTTATATACTCATAAAGCATCTGTGTGCTCAGTCGTCCCATCTCAAACGGTCGCTGGCCGATATTGACCGTCGATAAGCCTAATTTTAGTGCATTTAATTGGATCTGTTCGGTATCGGCCGAGATGATGACGGTAGACTGGCTAGTGATCTGCGGTTTATAGGATGATATACGTTCGATATAGTCCGGTGAGAATTGAGCAAACCCAGCCACGGCAATATAGACGGGCACCTGCTTTTTCAATACCAGTTCCAGCTGCCGTAAGGCCATATCACGTTTACCTAAGGTATAGAAAGGACAACGCAAATATTCAATCCAGCCATTATCGCCCGCTAATCTGCCGTTATCCGCTTTACCCGAGAGGGCAAACCGTACACCACGAATACGTTCATTCAAATTGGGGGTACTAGTATGCCCAGATTGGATGCATACCTGGGTATTGCCGTCGCCCTTGAACTGCTTGGCATACTCGCCTAAGGCCACACCAAACTCAAAATTATTGGTGCCGACATAAGCCAGTCGGTATTGCTGATGTTCAGGCAAAAGATCTGAATCGAAAGTGATGATCGGAATGCCTTTTTTCTGAGCCAGCACGAGTGCATTTTTAGTTAAGTACTTAGAGTCTGTGGTGGAGATGATAATCCCATCCACTCCTCTGTCGATCATTGCCTTGGTCGCAATCACCTGCTCTCTGATATCCTGAAACAGTTCCGGACCATCATATAAACATCGCACATTGCCGATACTGTTGGCGAACGCCTCACAGCCAGCGAAGGATTGTTCATAAAAGCTATCATGTTTTGTCTTGCCTATAACGCCTATGGTCAAAGCTTGAGTCGTGTCTGGCTGCTCTTGAGCCATTCCCGATGTTAGCGGCAACAAAAAAATGATAAGCAGCAATGCCGCTCTGGCGATAAAAACCATTAATGCACAAACCTTATAATCTCAAAAAAAGTTGCCGATATAGGAACTGATAGTGGGTAAGTTGACAGCAAGTAACCCTGAAATTAATCAGCGGGTTAACAATGGTACAACACTAATGCTTATTCCTGCCAGATTTAACTTATCGTGGTGAATAACACAAGAAAAGTGGAGGATTGGTAAGGTAAAGGACTCGACGTTGATGAGTCTTCAGAATGAGCAGGAAAACCCGCTAAGATGTTGCGCTGCTTGCTTTAACTGCATCACTGCCTAGTATTTAATTATTGTCGGCAAAGGAATCATCAGCTTATGGACTCTTCACCACTTTCTCAAGAGCGTTCTCTTGGGCTTTCTTCCCCCCTTTCGTCGGTTTTGGGAAATATCACCGAGCTTATCGGAAACACAGACCTGCTGCGTATTAAGAGTATTTCTGAGCTGACAGCTTGTGACATTTTACTCAAGTGTGAGCAGCAAAATCCGGGCGGATCGATTAAAGATCGTGCCGCATTACAGTTAGTTCAAGATGCGGTTTTCAGCGGTAAACTCAAACCCGGTATGACCATAGTGGAAGGTACGGCGGGAAATACCGGGATCGGGCTGGCGTTGGTGGCAAAGGCGTTCGGGTTCAAGATGCTAGTGGTCATGCCTAAGGGGCAGGCTCCGGAAAAAGAGCTGATGATAAACTTATATGGTGCAGAGCTGATGCTGGTTGATGCCTGTCCGTTTGCAAATCCAAATCATTTTTACCATACTGCGAAGCGCATTGCAGAGGCTGATGATCGCTATTGGTGGGCCGATCAGTTTGAAAATACCAGTAACAGTAAGGCGCATTATGAGCACACCGGACCGGAGATCTGGCAGCAGACTCAGGGCAAGATAGATGCATTGGTATCTGTGGCGGGGACCGGAGGCACCATTGCCGGGAATTCCCGTTATCTATCGGCAAAGCATCACGGCTTGCAAACTTGGCTGGTGGATCCCGACGGCTCGGGTATCTACTCCTACCTTAAAACCGGCAAGTACGTCTCCAACGGAAGCTCCTTTACCGAAGGGATAGGCATCATGCGCACTGTCGAAAACTTCCGTCAGGCAAAGGTGGATAAGGCTATCACGCTGCCAGACAGGGACCTGATTGCTATTGCACGACATGTTCGGGAGCTCGACGGTATTGTGTTAGGCAGCAGCTCGGCCCTCAATGTCGCAGGTGCGATGTATGCCGCCGCAAAAATGGGCCCCGGTAATACCATAGTGACGTTTTGCTGCGATCTCGCCGAACGTTCATCCTCTAAACTCTACAATGAAGATTTTCTGGTTGAAAAAGGCTTTTCCGAGTCCAGTGAATCCCTTAAAGAGATGTTTGAGCGTTATCAAAATGAACCCGAAGAAGCGGTGGTCGATGTTCATCGTTAATAACTCGAAGAGATGGTACCTCGGAGTAGATACACCCTAATGGGGCTAGATTGTGTCGTGGAGTAATTGGCCGATTGTCTGATAACGGGTGGGTAAATTTCGGTTACGTTTCTGCACCAGATAAAGCGTCTCTTTTACCTGTTTGGCGGGCTGTGCAATGTAGAGCTTGTCTCTTTGAGCGAAATTGTTGACCGCACTTTCCGGTAACACGGTAAAGCCGAGTCCTTTCGCAACGGGCAGCAGTATCTGGTTAACCTGATTGATATAGCCAGATTTTGGTAGCTTATCTGAACTAAGATCGGCTAGCGCTTTATCTCCGCCGAGTTCAAAGTAAAGTGACAGGTAATGTTTCGCATCCGGATGATCGATTAATCCACACTGGATGAGTAACTCAGGGGTGATTTTTTCATCTGCATAACGCTTAGGTAATACCAAACATAGAGTCTCCTCACTTATGTGGCTGCTTTGATAAAGGCTGCTTGCAGGGATGTGGGTCACTATGCCCAAGTCGGTTTCTCCGGATTGTAAATCATGCAAAATATTCTGATTGGGTGCGGCTTCCAGCTCAATGCTCAATTCAGGGTATTGCTGCTGTAATGAAAGCAGTGCCGGATACAGCTGTAGCGCCAGAGAGCCCGAACAAGAGAGCTTACATTGTCCCGAGTAGGGGTTATCGAAGCTGAGTGTCTCTATCAGGTTAGCTTCTGTTTCGGCGAGCTTCAGTGCGTATTCATACACTAACCTTCCTTGTTCGGTGAGCTCAAAACTCTTCTTCTCTCGCTTGATCAGGCTGTGGCCACATGCGCTTTCCAACTTTTGTATCTGTTGACTGACACCGGGCTGTGTCATGTGGAGGAGCTCTGCCGTTTGGGTGAAGTGTCCAATGTCTATTAAGGTCTTGAAGGTATTGAGCCAGAGTGGATTCAACATAAAATTGGTGCTCATTATGACAACTAAAAATTATCATAATGAGGAAAAATGATAATTTCAAGTGCGTAAATCTAGTGCGTCTTCTTATTTAGTCGAAACGTATAAAGGCACCGCGTTACTATTACCCGAGAGAAAAACCTTATCGCATGATTTACATGAAAGATCTATTTGGCAATCTCCTTGGGATCTATAGCCACATCTATGAGTTAGATTACGCGAGTGGCGCATATAACGGCTAAATTCAGCTAGTGATGGCAGAGTCTGATAATCTCGGGAATTCCGCAGCGGATAAGGCTTGCAGGCTCCCGAAATCTTTAACTCGAACAATTCTGGATAGGCTGATGTTTGAGCCTTAGTGTTAAAGCCTCATTAAAACAGGGAGGCATTGAGCCAGAGGTGCACCAGAATACTGGCCGCGTAACCCAGTGCGATGACGGGGGTCCACTTCAGATGCGCTGCGAAGGTATAGACGCCTCGAGCCTGCCCCATCACGGCTACTCCGGCTGCGCTGCCTATCGAGAGTAAGCTACCTCCAACCCCTGCGGTTAAGGTGACCAACAGCCACTGGCCTAATGACATATCCGGATTCATAGTCAGTACGGCAAACATCACCGGAATGTTATCCACTATGGCCGATAACGCGCCGATGGCGATGTTCGCGTAGGTGACATCCCAGTGGGTATACATGGCCTCGGATACTATGCTCAGGTAACCCATAAAGCCCAAACCACCGACGCACAATACTACACCGTAGAAGAATAGCAGGGTGTCCCATTCGGCTCGGGCGATACGGGTAAAGACATCGAAAGGCACCACGTGCCCCAGGTAGGAAAGGCGTCTATCATCCTGAGCGATTTCGGCCAGCTTACGCTTTTTTGCCACCGATTTATCGAAGGTCATGCGCAGAAAGAAACCGAAGAATTGCAGGAAACCGAGCCCCGTCATCATACCGAGTACCGGCGGCAGACCTAAGAAGGTATGGGTGCAGACTGCGGTTGCTATGGTGAGTAAAAATAGGCCCACGATCCGCTTTGCGCCGCGTTTCATGATGACCTCTTCCTCTTGAATTTTTTGGGTACGGTTAACAATGAATAGGCTCATGATTGCCGCTGGCACCAAGTAGTTCACCAGTGACGGGATAAACAGAATACAGGCTAAAGAGATAAATTTGTGGTTATTATCGCCTACCTTCATGACTATGGCGCACATGAGCAGGGCTGTTGTTAAGTTGTCGGCGATGGGAGAGATGAAAAATGCCATAAAGCCCGTTAGCCAAAACACGGTTCTCAGGCTAAATCCGCGTCCCACCATCCACACTCGGAGCGCATCAAACAGCTGACGTTCCTCCATGGCATTAATGTAAGTCATGGCAACGAGCAAGAAGAGTAACAACTCAGCGTATTCCAATAGGTTGTGCTTAAAGGCGGCCTCTGAGAGATCAGACATGCCGTTTTGAACATAGATAAACCCGATAATGCCCCAGATGAGTCCCGCTGCTACCAATACCGGCTTAGACTTGCGTAGATGGATCACCTCCTCGCTCATCACTAGCACATAAGAGAGAACAAAAATTAATACGGCAATATAACCTGCCGTCGTGGCGGTTAAATCTAATATCTGCCCCGCCTCTCCCGATGAGCTGGCAAAAACCGATGGGGTAAACAGAATGCATAA
Source organism: Shewanella sp. (assembly GCA_004195335.1). Classification (GTDB taxonomy): domain Bacteria; phylum Pseudomonadota; class Gammaproteobacteria; order Enterobacterales; family Shewanellaceae; genus Shewanella. Next base: position 399 of record SDWK01000188.1, on the reverse strand, counting down.
AAGTAGAATGAACTTAGATAACGGCGAGGCAAGTCTGCCTCCTAAGGGCCGAAGTGATTTCATTAATTATTCTCTGTGTTAGAAAGTGAGCAGAAATTACCACATCTCCCTCCTTCGAGAAGTTGATGCACCTCAAGGTTTGATGTATTAACGTTGCCTGAATCACATAAATATTTCAAGTTGGCGAGTTTAGGTTATCTAATCTCTAAAGGTACCGTTACTTGATATGTTTCCTCATTCGGGGCATTTTGAGGTTTTAGCTATGCTGATGAAAATGAATTAAGGCCGACTCTTATCCTATTTTTTCTTTTTAATAACATGAATCAAGGGCATGATGTGTCCGCTCTCTAGCTAAGGAGGGCATTATCCCTTAGTGAGCCTTTACCATAAGCTCAAATG
>SDWK01000187.1 GCA_004195335.1 Shewanella sp. | reverse complement strand
GGAGTCGGTATCGCGTTAATGGGATGCCAAGCAACGTCGACAGAGAAAGAACACTCATCTCCTCAAATCCCTTTGGCGGCAAGCACAATAGAGACAATACATGGTGTGCAGGTTGCGGACCCTTATCGTTACCTCGAAGTGGAGTCAGAGGAAACGACAAACTGGGTAAAATCTCAACAGGCCGACGGGCATGCCTATCTGGCAGCAATCGAAAACAAACAAGCCATTGTCGACCGTATTACCGAACTGTGGAATTATGAAAAAGTGTCCGCGCCTTTTGAGCACGGTGATAATACTTTCTACTATCGAAATGATGGCTTACAGGCTCAATCCGTTTTATTTGTAAAAGGAGCGGATGGCAAAGAGAAGGTACTTCTCGATCCTAATACGCTGTCTTCTGATGGTACGGTTGCCTTATCTGGGGTTTCAGTCAGCGGCGATGGTAATACCTTAGCTTATGGCGTTTCAAATTCAGGGTCAGATTGGCAACAATGGCAATTTATCGACATTGCCACCGGCGCTAAGTTAAATGACGAACTTAAGTGGATTAAGTTCTCGGGTGCCGAATGGAGTAAGGATAACGGTGGCGTTTATTACGCTCGCTACGATGCACCTGCCGGCGGTAACTTACTTGCCGATGTGAATTTCAATCAAAAAGTGTACTTTCATAAAATAGGTACTGATCAGAGCCAAGATAAGCTGGTCTATGAGCGGCCACAAAATAAAGATTGGGGCTTTGGAATCGAAGTATCTGAAGCGGGTGACTACCTGTTGCTATCCATCTCTCAGGGAACGGATAGCCGAAACCGCTTTTTCTATAAGAGCCTGGAGAAGGACGCCGATGTCGTTGAGCTGATCATCGATTTGGAAGCTGAATATAGTTTCCTTGGAAATGATAAATCGGTTTTTTACTTCAAAACCGATCTTGATGCACCCAATGGTAAAGTTATTGCGATAGACGTGAATAAGCGTGATAAGTCTAACTGGCAAACGATAATTCCAGAATCTACCGATCCCATAAGCAGTATCGCGATTATTAACGATCACCTAGTCGTCAGTTATCTGCATGATGTACTGGGTAAGCTCTCTATCTTCAGTTTGAGCGGTGATAAGAGACAAGATGTGACGCTTCCGGGAAAAGGTAAAGTTGCCGGCCCCTATGGAAAACGTAGCAAAGACTATTTCTATTATGTCTTTAATAGTTATGTTCAACCCAAAACGACTTACCGATTTGATTTTAAGACGGGAAGCTCAACTTTATTCACCGAGCCGAAAGTGTCATTTAACCCAGATGATTATGTCTCGGAGCAAGTTTTTTATAACAGTAAAGATGGCACTCGTGTGCCTATGATGATCTCTTATAAGAAAGGGTTGAAGAAAACCGGAGATAACCCTACTTTACTTTATGCCTACGGTGGGTTTGCTATCTCGTTAACCCCTAGATTTAGCCCAGCAAATATTGCGTGGATGGATCTTGGTGGTGTGTATGCGGTGCCGAACTTAAGAGGTGGTGCCGAATATGGAGAGAGCTGGCATCAAGCTGGAATGTTGGATAAAAAACAGAATGTATTCGATGATTACTATGCAGCAGCTGAGTATCTGGTCGATCAAAATTACACTAACAAGAGTAAGTTAGGGGCGTATGGTCGAAGTAACGGTGGCTTGTTGATGGGAGCCACACTGACGCAACGTCCAGAGCTGTTTGCGGCAGTCCTTCCGGCCGTTGGCGTACTCGATATGTTACGTTTCCATAAATTCACCATAGGTTGGGCTTGGACCAGTGAATATGGTAGTGCGGATGTGGCCGAGCAATTTCCAGCTCTAATGGCGTATTCTCCTTACCATAATGTTACCGAGAGAGCCTACCCAGCGACGATGGTAATGACAGCGGATCATGACGATAGGGTTGTGCCTCTGCACAGCTTTAAGTTTGGCGCTATGGTACAAGCCAAGCAAAAAGGCGATGCACCAATCATCATGCGTATAGAGTCGAAAGCCGGACACGGTGCGGGTAAACCAACCGCTATGAAGATTGATGAATTTGCCGATATTTACAGCTTTCTGTTCGATAGCTTTGGTTTAAAAATACCGGCAAAAATTAACCCATAGTCACTTAAAAGTGTAATGCGTTAAAAAAGAGGAGCAACAGCTCCTCTTTTTTATGAACAAAAATTTACGAAGATAGTGAACCAAGCCTGCTGAGAAGCATTCACAATTTGGTTCGGGCTAGGTATAGTAGCCCTCTGTTTTAAATCATTGATTGGCACTTAATACTCATGTTTCGCTGGCCTATTTCAGTCTATTACGAAGATACCGATGCCGGTGGTGTTGTTTATCACTCAAATTATCTTAATTTTTTTGAACGAGCCAGAACCGAATGGTTGAAATCCATGGGAGTGAAACAGACCGCCCTGTTAGCGGAAGATATTGCGTTTGTTGTTAAGAAGGCCGAACTGGATTTTTGCAAACCTGCGAAATTTGAACAGGACCTTATTGTAGAAACCGTTGTCACAAAGATTAAGAAAGCGTCGTTGATGTTTAATCAACGTCTCGTCGATAAGCAGGGCGTTTTATATTGTGAAGGCAACATCTTAGTTGCGTGTATCACTTTATCTCGAATGAGACCCCGTGCCATTCCCCAAAATATTGCTCAGGAGTTTACCGGTGGAAGCTGATATTTCATTTATTGGATTATTTTTACAAGCCAGTTTGTTGGTCAAGTTTGTGATGTTAACTTTACTGAGTTTGTCAGTGATCTCGTGGGCTGTGATTATTCAGCGCCGCCGTCTATTAATATCGGCGAAGCAAAGTTCCATTAAATTTGAAGATAGATTCTGGTCTGGCGTGGATCTAAATAAATTGTATAAAGAGATATCGGCTAGGCAAGATAGCAATGAAGGTCTCGAAGCCTTGTTTCATACCGGTTTTAAGGAATATGCGAGATTAAATAAGTTAAATGGCAAGGTGCCTGCGGCGGTAATGGATGGCAGTTATCGCGCGATGAGGGTCTCTCTATCAAGAGAGATGGAAAAGCTTGAAACTCATCTTCCTTTGCTCGCAACCATAGGTTCGACGAGTCCTTATATTGGCTTGTTTGGCACGGTGTGGGGGATCATGAACTCTTTCATCGCCCTCGGTGCAGTTGAAAATGCAACGCTCGCCATGGTCGCGCCAGGTATTGCGGAGGCATTGATTGCGACAGCGATGGGATTATTTGCTGCCATTCCTGCCGTTATTGCCTATAACCGCTTTACCACTCAAGTCGATAGTATTGAGATGTGCTATGCAAACTTCATGGAGGAATTTTCAAGTATTTTACACCGCCAAGCGTACAGCGAAAAGGATGAAGGCTAATGCAGCAGGGCTATCAGCGAAAGCGCCGGCGTCCGATTGCAGAGATCAATGTGGTGCCATATATCGACGTAATGTTGGTCTTGTTGATTATTTTCATGGTGACGGCCCCCATAGTGACTCAAGGGGTTAAAGTCGATCTTCCTAAAGCCTCTTCGGAGGCTTTACCCGCAGACAGTAAACCGCCAATTGTGGCTTCAATCGATGCCGATGGGGATTACTTTCTGGATGTGGGAAGCTCTAGTGATCGACAAACACTCGATTTAGAAGAGATCGCAATCAGAGTGGGTGCCATTATTCAGCTAGAGCCGGAGCGTCCGGTTGTGGTCAAAGCCGATAGAAGCATCGCTTATGAGAAGGTCATTCAGCTTATGGTGACGCTACAAGGTGCAGGTGTGCCTTCGGTCGGATTGATGACAGATTCACCTGAGGAGTAGTCGGTGAAAAATAACGCAAACTTTACGTTACCTTTAGTGATTTCAGCTGGTATTCATATTGGCGTGTTAGTTATTCTTGCATTGGGTGTCGATTTTTCTGAACCACCCAAACCTCAGCCTCAAGCGAGTGCGCCTGTGGTACAAGCCGTTATGGTGGATCAGAAAAAAGTGGCTCAGCATGTCGAGAGGCTTAAAGCCGAGAAAAGGGAAGTGGCCCGTAAAGAGAAAGCCAGACAAGATGATTTAGAGCTCAAGGCTAAGCAAGCTCGTCAGGCGCGAGAGCGTGAACAGGCACAAATTAAAAAGCTAGAAAAACAGCGTAAGCAGAAAGAGATCGAAACTAAAAACGCCTCAGCGGCTGCAGCGGCGGCTCAATTAAAAGAGAAACAAGCCAAGGATAAAGCACAAATAGCAGAAGCTGACAGAAAACAAAAAGAGAAAGAACGCAAAGCCTCTGAAGAGGCGGCAAAAAAAGCGGCTGAAAAACGTAAGCAGGAAGAAGCAAAAGCGAAAAAAGCAGCCGATGAGCGTAAGCGTAAAGAGGAGGCGGAACGTAAACGTAAGGCTGAAGCTGAGCGAAAGCGTAAAGCTGAAGAGAAGGAACGTCAGCTGCAAGAGCAGATGATGCAAGATGCCTTAGCTGCCGAGCAAGCTTCGTTATCGCAGACACGAAATAAGCAGGTTATGTCGGAAGTTCAACGTTATACCAGCATGATCAGAGCGACGATTCAGCGCAACCTCGTTGTTGATGAGTCGATGCGAGGGAAGAGCTGTCGTATTTTCATTCGTTTGGCTAATGATGGGTTCGTCACCGCCAATAAAATAGTGTCGGGTGATCCGGTTGTTTGTAGAGCGACTAAGACGGCGATAAACAAAGCGGGTCGTTTGCCAGTGTCGAGTGAGCCAGATG
>SDWK01000986.1 GCA_004195335.1 Shewanella sp. | reverse complement strand
GTATTAATTATATCAAGTAGGATAACGCGGAGGTGTGTAATGCTTGAACATGTATTTCTTAGCAAGACAGAGCGTCCGTACATTGATGTTATCCTCAAAGACGGCACTTATCACCACTTTACCCCCCGCGTGCTTAACGTCTTGTTGGAGAGTCATCGTGTACATAAGTTCAAAAGGTCAGGTGGTTGGGCAACTGTCGGGGTTGATGCGGTCAGAACCAGTAAAATTATGTGTACTGATGGGCCTTATTCCGGTCCAAATCGCAGAATGGTGACCCACTGATATCTGGCCTTTTTCCTCTCTCCTGATTTGTCGACCTACACTTTAATTGTGTGGGTTTTTTTGTATTTTATATTCGGCTCTCTTCTCAGGGCGTCTTTTACATCATTCCTCAACCACTGATTACTGATCACTTTCTCCGGTCTCAGGTCGATATTCCCAGCCTCTATCAGACATGCACTTCTCCAGAATATCGTCCAGATATTCAGGGTAATAGTCGAGCGCTCCCGGGTAACCGGTGTATTCGGTGGGGACATCATGAATCGGCTCTGAGTTGATGTTGATTGTAGCTGTGGGGTTACGGTCAGGTCTCCATTCGCCCATCTTGTTCTCTGCCATAAAATCATCTTGCGTATGGCTGTCTCTGAGGTAGGGCTCTCCTGCTGGTGTGCCTGGCTTGTATTGTCGGGCAGCATAAGCTCGGCACTCTTCGAGGTCCATGTTTGACTCTTCCCGAGGTGTTCATGCATGTCCTGCCAAGTGTAGGCTGTTTGTGACGCACAACTGAAGAGGCCGATCGAGGTTAGCAAGAGCAGGTACTTAACCATGGAATCATCCTTTAGTTAGAAATGTCGAGAATGAATTACACCTATTTCTACGTTGTAGGGATTCTATCATGGCCTTGATCTTGAGGAAATGGCATAACGCTTGCTCTTTAACTGAAGTTAAGTGTGAGAATAGATTTGTGGCCATAACCTTATTCTGGAGGCCTTTATGGATCTCATCAATTTTGACACCTCAAAATGCAAGCGAGAAGAGAAAGAAGTCGTTGAAGGGTTTTGCCTCTCTTATGACATGATCAAAGGTGTCTGTCTGGAGACAATGGAAGCATGTGAGGCAATGCCTGAAAGTGACGAACAAACAGTACCTTAACGCTGACTATTGACGCTGCCTTGTGAGACTCTTTGGTTGCTTCACATTGAGCCTCATCATTATTTGCTTGCGGCCTCGTAATGGAGTGCTTTTTTGGATTTCTTTTCTATTGCTTTTCCTGTTAGTCTTTATCATCGATCAAACAAATTGTGGCTTGATGACAATGCAAAAAATGCATTGTTGCTCAAGGATAACTACACTTTTCAACTCACGGATCAATGCTCCGGAAGGCCCTTTAGATTATGATGCGCTATCGCGATATCTATATGAAAACGATCGACAAGTGGGGAGAAGAAGCCCAATACGATCAAATGATTGAAGAGTGCGCCGAATTGATTGCCACTCTGCAGCATTTTGCCCGGGGCAAGGTGGAGCAGAATGTTGTCGTTGACGAACTCGCTGATGTGTTCCTTATGGTTGGCCAGTTGACCTATATGTTCGGCGAAGACAATTTACATGAAGCGGTTGATAATAAAATTGCCAAGTTAAAGCTTCTCCTCGAAGAGTAAAAACATGATTTTTTTTGATTGTAACTATGATTTTGTAAGTTTGCTTATTTCTACCCGGAGGTAGTTAAGATGACCCAGAACAACCTGAAGATTCTTCTGGTTGATGATGTCGATTTTTTTCGAGATGTTATGTGCGACTATTTCAAGCGTACACCGGCGACTATCATTACGGCCTCAGATGGCGAAGAAGCGATTAATGTCGCTATGCGTGAGTGGCCAGACCTTATCTATATGGACGTTGGAATGCCTGGAATGAACGGCATTGAAGTCTGTAAGAAAATTAAAGCTCATCCGCAGTTGAAGAAGATCTCGGTCTTGTTGGTTTTCACCCCTGATCGTGACGCGACGATAAAGGAAGTCGAAGCCTCTGGTTGCGACGGTTATCTGGCCAAACCTTTTGGACGAGAAGAATTCCTCAACCTTGGCCATTGTCATCTCTTCAACATCGAACGTCGTGAGCGTCGCGTCCCTTGCCAGATGACTATTGATTTTGAGATCAATGGTGCGGCCTATCAGAGTCGCGGTGTCGATATTAGTCTGCACGGTATCTATTTGGAGTTTCGCGACGAAATCCCCCCAAACAAACACGTTATAGCCTCCTTTTTGCTGCCAACTATAAGCTCCAAAAAGATCGAAGTCGCAGGGCGGATTGCCTGGGTGAACCAGGGCTTCCCCCGGGAAAACATGGGCCTGGCACAAGGCTTTGGTATAGAATTTCAATCAATCGATATGGACTCGGTAGATATCGTCAAAGCCTATCTGGAAAAGAACTGATTATGACGACCACCCTCCTGGATTTACTAAGAAAACGTCGCAGTATTCGTCAGTTCACAAAACAGGCGATAGAATCTGAAAAGATTGATGCGCTTATAGAGGCTGCTGTTCGCACACCGACTTCACGAGGCAACAACCCTTGGGAATTCATCATCGTTACCGATCCAGAAATGCTTGAGCTACTCGGTAAGGCCAAGGTTCATGGCTCTGGCTTTGTCGGAAAGGCTCCTTTGGCGATTGTTTTTGCCGCTGACACGACGAAAAGTGACGTCTGGACAGAAGACTGTTCGATTGCTGCCATGATGGTCCAGATGACCGCAGAAGAGTTAGGGCTTGGCAGTTGCTGGGCTCAAATCCGTTTACGCCCCCACAATGAAAAATACAGCGCTGAAGATTACATCAAAGAGCTTTTGGCGCTACCTGCCTCCCATGCTGTTGAATGTGTTGTCGGTATTGGCTACGCCGCCGAAGAGAAACCCGGGCATCCTGCAGAAGCACTACCTTTTGATCAGGTGCATCGTGAGAAGTACGGTCGTAAAGAGTAGGGGAGAGAAACAGACCCTCTTCAGTAGTCGAAATACGCAATCCCTCCGGTTCATGCAAACCCTATAGCTCGCCTTTCTCAAGCTCTCTGTTATTATTAATCCTGCCGCGATAAAGTTGTTTTTATCTTTAGCACTTAACGGAGGTCTTATATGAGTTACGGCGAATCACGAATTTATAAAAAAGTGGAAATCATCGGTACTTCGACTGAAAGCGTTGAAGGTGCTATCCAGGGGGCCGTGGATCGTGCCAAGGAATCTTTGGAAAAACTCTCCTGGTTTGAAGTTCAGGAAATGCGAGGCCATATCGATGACGACGGCAAGGTTTCTGAGTATCAGGTTGTATTGAAAATTGCTTTTGAACTCTCCTGATTGAAGCTTTATCGTTAACAAACAATAACTTGCACCGCTGATCAAGTCTGTGATATGACACTGCTGGGTGACACAAATGTGTTACTTGGCAGTGTGCTTTAACGAACCCTCCAACTCCTCCCATGCCTGTTGATGTTTTATTGTCAGGCCATTTCGTTGATCTAACCTGCCGTATTTGTTGGTTTCTTTTGGGGGCCCCTCTTAAAATGATCCTGTTGGATCGATTTTCCCCGTGTGTTTGGAATAGCCCTTGCTATGCATGAACGTGAAACTAACGCATCTCTATATTTATAACTTCAAGGTTTATACGTATCATGTCGCAAGATAAGAACTTTATTGAAACTCTTCCAGGATTGACACGTCGCCAGATTCTCACGGCTGGTGTGCTCGGTTCTCTTGTTTGTCTGGCTCCTGTTCAGGCCTTGGCGCAGTTGTCCTTAACCGGTGTACAAGAGCGCAGTTTGAGCCTTCTCAACACACACACCGGGGAGCGTCTGAAAGAGGTTGTTTACTGGGAAAAGGGCAACTACATCCACGATGCCCTGGAAAACCTGAATCATGTGCTGCGTGATCATCGCACCAATCAGGTCCATCCGATTGACCCGATGACCCTCGACCTGATGGCTGCCATCTCCCGCAAGGTTGACGCAAAGCAACCCTTTGAAATTATTTCCGGTTACCGTTCACCACAAACCAATCGTTCTCTTCGTAATAACTCCAATGGCGTCGCCAAAAACAGCTATCATATGCAAGGCAAAGCTGTTGATTTACGGCTGCCGGGTGTTCCCCTCAAAACCGTTCGTAAAGCAGCCCTCGATCTGAGTATGGGCGGAGTAGGTTATTACGCGAAGTCAGGTTTCGTACATATAGATTCTGGTAGAGTCCGAAGTTGGTAGAGATTAAATTGCAGCTGTATTAATGGTTGCAAGAGTCATCATTAACGAATAACCTTAACCGCGTTGTCAGACTTCATGACAACGCGGTTTTTTGTTACGAGCCAAACACTTTCACTCTCATGCAAGTTTAACCTGTCTGGAAATAGAATGAGCAAACAGAAGAAGGTCAAAAAGAAAGCCCCTGCCAATAAGCCTCAGCATCAAAATCGGCCGGCATCAAAAAAGCAGGACAGTGTTTTTACGGAAGCCTGGGAGAATATGGGTGAGGACTTTAGCAAGTTCATGCCCGAGTTCCTGCAAAAAGGACTCAAGGGCGGCAAACGCAAAGTCTGGGTCATGGTTGCAATAACTTTCGTTGAGCTTGTGGTTCTTGGTGTAGTTGGTAAATTTATTTATGATTGGTTTGTTGGATAATGGTACGAGGAACGCGGTACGAGGTACGAGGTACGAGGTAAAC
>SDWK01000931.1 GCA_004195335.1 Shewanella sp. | reverse complement strand
AAGGCTATCAGCATGGATGATAAGCCCTCGATGGGATCCACTCTCCCAGGCCATGATGACCCGGATTACAACTGGCAGGGCCAGCCAGGCATACGCAAATTTCATAACGATGCTAAGAAATGTTTCAAGTTCTGGTCTGATAACGGCGGTGATTGCGGTGCCTGTATTAGCTCCTGTCCCTGGAATAAGCCTGACTTCTGGCACCATCGACTGATCGACGGCTCCAACACCTTCACCGGCGGCGCCGTGCATAGCATGATGAAGCAAGCCGATATCCTGTTTGGCTATGGCAATGTCAACGATGAGAAGGCGGTCAAGAAATTCTGGCGTAGTGGTTTTAGCGGTGATTTCACCTAAGGAAGAAAACATATGATGGGTTTAATGTGGTTTTTGATGGGGATGGGCACGACGGCTGCCCTATGGGCTTATCTCAGTCTGCGAGGTCGCTATCAACTCGGCTGGAAAGCAAATTTGGGCTTACTTTCAGCCTTTGGTTTCGCTTGGATCTGCATTGGCTGGTCCTGGGGCTCATTTGCAGAGGGGGAGCCCCAATCAGGCGCAATGGGGTTGATCTCATTCGGCTTACCGGCCCTGGTGTTGTTTGCCATGAGTTGGCAGAAGTTTATTCAGCCTAATAGAAAAGTGTGATCTTGTAAGCTGGCTGGCGGTCAATGGTTTCAATCTGTTGGTCGCCTTTATCCGTTGAGAATTAAAGAGGTATGTTATGACGAACCATCCACTTATCGCGCCTAAACCTATGCCTGTAAGCAAAACAACGAATACCAGAGCAGTGTGGTACCAAGACCTTATCGCCACTTTGAGCCCGATTGGCGGCTCACTGCTGCTGATCACGCTGGCCACCCTTGTTGGCCAGACTATTCAGCGCCTTTTGCTCGGCTAATTAACTAAGCCTTATACCCATTTTATTGAATACACACTGCGACTTTTTATCGCGCCGCCATCAATTGGCTCATCACTATTATACCGATTGGTATTAGCGGTTAAGGAGAGGCTCGTGACCCGAGTATCACTGGAACACGGATTAACGGTTCTGCTTAGAGAGAGTCGGGATCATCTTGGCGTGGCTGATATTTGCTATTGCTATGATATCAATAGCCCGGATGACTGGCGCTGTCGTATAAAAAACGGCGTTAAAATGATGAAGCTGTTCGAGAAACGCAGGCAGTTGTTTGCAAGTTCAGCCAAGGCGCTCTGTTTATGGCGCAAGAAGGCATTTTATTACACTAAGATGAGCGAAGAGGTCTCCAGGCTTTTTTCTCTGCCAGTCTATGTGTGGCCCAAAAGCAAGATGCCATCGAGGTTGCAGCTTTGCATAGAACAATCCGGGGTGGCAAGCCTAGTGACTATCTCTGTTCCTTGCCTTTTTTCCCCAAAGTTGTCGGGGCGATTTATGTTACTACTGGACACGAAAGAGCAGCTCGATGCACTGATGGATCAGCTTGAGAGTGTGGAAAAACATCTGTCGGAGCTTCAGATGAACATAGTGATCCATTACGGTGACAAGATTAATCCCTTAGTGGATTACAACATAGTGACGCCAGTTTCGGCCATGGTGCTTAGCTATCTGGCATCGGGGGAGGACAGGGAGGATGTGTCCCGAAAGCTCAAGCTTACGATGCGAGGCGTGGACTATCACATCAGCCAGCTAAAGCAGGTGTTGGGGGCGAAAACCATAGCCCAGCTTATCTATCAAGCCGGGCTGTGCCGATTAGTTTGATGAAGAATGCCCCTAAGTCATTTTGAAACTATCTTGAAACCAGCTTGAAACTACAGGCGATGCGTTATCGCCCAAGTTTTTTTTACACGCGCTATATCAACCAGGCGTAACTCAATTTCATAAAGTAGGTCTGCTCGGTGCGGGTCAATGCATCAATCTCATCATCACGGTTTAACCCATCTGAGTAGCCTAAATAAAATACACTCTGGGGATTGAGTTTATACCCGTATAACACCTCATTACCCAGCTGCTGCTCTTTCGCATCCGGTGAGCTATAGAGGTAAAGCGAAGGATCGCGTTTGATATGGGTGTAGATGCTGGAAATTCGGATAAAGTTACGTAAATTGATGTGCCAGTTCAGGCGAATGTCACTCAAGTTTGCGGTGAAGAGCCGGCCATCATCGACATCCAGCGAACGATAAAGATGTGAGACGTCCAGCGACACAGAATCAGAAATATTCCACTCCACCCCAGGATTAACAAACAGCTCTGTTCCTAACTGGTCATTGGCAAAGTCGATGTTATCGCCATAGCTGAGGTCGAGATCCAGAGTCAGGGCTCGGGTTGGGATGATCTTACTGTAACCCCAGGCCTTGGTCTCATTAAATAGCTGAGTATTCCCGTCGATGGCAAGCTGTGAGCTATCGTGTCGTCTACCCACACGCTCTCTGGCCACGACGCCAAAGGCGGTATAGCTCTGCATCGAACCTTCAAATTCGACTCTTGCTTCCAGCTCCTGCTCCAGCAGTTCACCGGCCTGATTGTGGCTGATATCCCAATCGCCTCCCAGTTCGACACGGCTAATCGAAGAGTCCAGCGGGTACCAGGTATAGCCACCACCGGCAACCAACTTGTTGACATCGACTCTACTGATAAACCCTAAGTCCGCTCTGAAGTCATCACCCGCCGATTCATACTGGGTAAACGCATACCAGTTTCGGCGTTCATGCTCGTACTTGAGATGATAAAAGCTGTCACTGAATTCACCCTCTCGTTTGGTACGCAACACCCGCTCATTGACGCCGCAGTCCGAGAGCTCACAATTGATGTCCGGCTGACAATCACTGCCGGAGCAAAACTCTTTATAGAGCTCATCCGGATATTGGGTCGAGGAGAACACATATTGTGCCGTGAAGGTGTCCTGCGGTGTGGGCTGATATTTAAGATCGCCGCTGGCAAGGTAATTATGATATTGGTCACTGCGCTTAGCCGTGATTAAGGTGCCCAGGGAGAGTTCATTACTGATATCGGCCCGATAGCGGCCGGCAAGGTTAACACTCTCCTCATCGAGACTGGCGATATCAGAACTCAGGTTTCCGGGAACGAGGAAGTTAGTTTTGGTGTCATTGCTCGCCATCACCGCGAAGGTATGATTATCGACCTTGCTGGTGAGTTTCAGCCCATAGTCGGGCGAGACGATATTTCGGGTATGTAGCAGCTGAAGCTGAGTGTCGAAGTAATCTTTATTGTCCAGAAAGAAGGCGCGCTTCTCGGGATAAAACAGCGCGAAGGTACTGTTGATATCCAACTGCCCAGCATCGGCTTCGACCTGTGAGAAGTCCGGGTTGATGGTCGCGCTTAGTAGGGTGCTCGGGGTGATCCCCCAGCGAATATCCAGACCGGGCTCGACCGAGTTGTCATTGTCCCAAGCGGCGTCGGGATCAACGTCCCGTTGACTATTTCGATTGAACACCAAAGAGGGGGTCAACTGCAGATCCTGGCTGGGGCTTAGCCCCTCAAGCCCCGTCACTGTGCCCAGCTGACAGAGCTGGCAGCTGTTATTTCTGTCTATCTGATGGGTCGATAACCTGCGTACCTGATCTCTGGGATAGAAGCGGATAAACTCGACTCCCCAGGTCTGCTGCGATAACTGGCTGTCGAAGTTAAACAGTCTCAGTGGCAGCTCTATCTCGACCTGATAACCTTGCTCGGTCTTGCGGGCACTGGTGTACCAGATCCCATCCCAGGCGTTACTCTCATTACCGGTCAGCTCATTCTCGATGGAGTCGGTCTGTACGCCATAGGGGTTAACGAAGAACTGATAAGCCAGCCTTGAGTCATTGAAGGTATCGAGCTTGATGCCGACCAGATCGTCGCCCCAAGTATCATCCCTGTCGTTGAGGTTTGCGCGGATAATATTGTCATCGATACTAGAGTCGGGATCGCTGGCAACAAAAGAGATAAACAGACTCTCACCAGTGGAGAAAATCCTAGCCGTTGTGGCCACAGGCGCACTGATATTCTCCCCCGGACTGGTCTCATATTTAAGCTCGGCGATGGCGGCGTGTTGCCATTGCGCCTCATCGAGGTGCCCGTCGATGGTCGCGCCATCTTCGAGTGTCGGTATGCTGAGACTAAACTGGTGACTGCTGCCAGCATAAGCGGAGAAAGCAGAAAAAGAGCCGATAGCGGAAGCCAGTAACAGGCTCAATAATTGAGTGGATAAAGAGAGCTTGAATTTTATTAGAGAGCTGAATTTCATTATTCTGCTAATTTTTATTGTTATTTTTGTGTGCGAATTGTGACAGAAAGGTGGTGCTCAAGGCGAGTCGAATTTGTTACAAATGTTATCTGCCTTCGAATTAAGGTTTAATCAAATTCTTTGTTTGGGCTTTGTGTATTGGATGAGATGCTGAAGGTCGAACTTTTATGTCAATTTATAGCCTATAGCTGGGAATGTGCAGATACTTCTGTGAGTCGGTAGTGAAGCAGGAACGAGAGGGTGAAAATGGTGAAAATCATACGCTATGAACGTGAGACAAGGATGTTGAGTTAGCATTTATGCAGGAAGCAATGGAATGCTGAGCAGGCTTTTAGATACGGACATCTCTCCAATGGGGGGCTGGAATGACCCCTATTTATAACCATCTAAGCCTAAGTAATCGAATTCGTTCATGTATGTTGCGAATATGTATGGATTTTTTAATTGTTTTGTGGGGCTATACGTGTAATGTTTAGTATTCGAGCAATGATTTGAGTGTCCAAGGATCACAAGTGAAAGTAGTGAACTGCCTACACCAGCTTTTAGCCATTTGTGCCTCGCTAACAGGCATCAACCGAATTACAGCCATATCAGCACTTTTACTGCTGTACCCGCGGCTTATTATTGGCTCAGTCCCTGCCCAAGCTGCTGCAGCTGAGAAGATTTCCATACAGTTTAAATGGCTGAATCAATTCCAGTTTTCAAAAAAGTCCTTGTCACCATAAGAGATTCTGGTGTGCGTTGGTACGAATTAAGATGGGAATTGATACAAACCAGAGGTTCCTACCAGTTTGTTAATTTCTCACTGTAAATGAACGATTGATTAATTTTAGGATCACCATGCTAATGCGTTTTTGTATTGCTACCAAGATGACGAAAGCATTGAAAATTAAGTGCTTCCCTTGGCAGCTCTGTCTTTTGCTACTTTCTGTCTTGATTTCACCTGTGCAGGCACTGGCTACAGATAACGTTGCGAACCCGCCGAGTATAATTCGCCTGAGTGAATTGGCTCATGAAATTCAATATCAGGATGAGGTGCTAACAACCTCAATGAGGCATTATTCGTATACCAAGGAGGATAAATGGCTGCAACGCTACAAGGCTGCAGCTGAAATATTTGATGCGGCACTTGCTGAGATTAAAAATAGTTACCAAATTTTGGATATGTCCTCAGCCGCAACGATTAATGACGCCGCTATCCAGTTATATCGTATAGAGGGGGAGATGCTGAATGCCATCAATCAAGGTGAGCTCTTAAAAGCAAGAAAGATGATGGAAGCAGAGGATTACAGCACAAACAAGGCAATGCTTGCTCAAGGCATGCAAAACTTCTTAACAACTTCCATGACGTTATTGGAAGAATTAGAAAATAAACAGCAGGTGCAGGTTCAAAAGAAAGTATTACTGACGGATGAAGAACAGTCCTGGCTCAAAGCCCACCAGGAGATCCGTCTTGGCGTCGACCCTAGCTACCCTCCTTTCGAGTTTATAGGCCGGAACGGTGACTATTTAGGTATGGCCGCCGATTATCTGGCGCTGATCAATGAGCGCCTGGGCACGAATATGAAAATCGTTCCTCGACTGAGTTGGAGCGAGGTAATTGACCGGGTGAAGCGGGGCGAGATCGATGTAATACCTACCATTGGTAAGACCAAGGAGCGCAGCGCCTACCTGAACTTTACTCACCCCTACATGACATTCCCAGTGGTATTCCTCACTCGCAAGGATCAGGAACCGGTGGATGAATTTGATGACTTGGTCGGTGCCAGGCTGGCCATGGTAAAGAACTATTACTACGTGGAAGAAATTCGCCGGAAGCACCCCGACATCGAGCCCTATTTCGTGGAGTCGCCACTGGAGGCTCTGAAGGCACTGGCGGACGGAAAAGTGGGTGCCGCTATCGAAAATTTCGCTGTCACCAATCACTTAATCCTGAAACATGGCCTTGCCACCATCCGGCAGGATTCTGTCGCTGATATCAGCAGCCTGGGATTTGGCTACGGCGTCCGAAAAGATTGGCCAGAACTCGTCACCATTCTTGACAAGGTGCTCGCTTCTATCAGCAAGGAACAACATAAGCGCATACGCGATAGATGGATCGTTTACACTTCGGCTAGTCAGAGTAAAGCCAGGAAAATTGACTTGTCTGTCAAAGAGAAAGCCTGGCTCAAGGAACATCCGGTGATGAGGGTTTCAAGCGAGCCTGATTACGCCCCCTTTGATTACCAGATTGATGGCAAACCGGCCGGTTATTCTACTGACTATGTAAAACTGTTGGCAGAGCGTCTTGGTATTCGACTTGAGTTCGTCACAGATACTTGGGGTAATCTTCTAAATAAAGCCAAAAATAAAGAGTTGGACCTTGTCCACACGATCTTCAACTCGCCTGCTGAGCGCCGAGAATACCTGAGTTTTACCAGACCCTATAAACAAGTGATTAATGCAATTGTTATCCGGGATGGTATCACCGGAATCAACAAGCTGGAGGATCTGAGCTCGAGAACAGTAGGCTTGGTAAGGGGGGATTCCGTGGCCCAAATCATTCCGAAACTCGTTCCCGATGCCCACTACCTTTATTTTGACAACTACACAAGCCTGTTAAAGGCTGTAAGCACTGGCAAGGCTGTTGCGACCATATTGGAGCTTCCTGTAGCAGCCCACTACATTCGCCAATTGTCACTAACCAATCTCAAGGTCGCAATGGAAGTTGAAGCTCTTGGTGATCGGGACCAGCAATATCGGCTCGCGGTGCGAAAAGACTGGCCAATTTTCGTATCAATTCTAGAAAAGGCCATGGATTCGTTGCGTCTTGATGAACTTATGCAACTTGAAAGCAGGTGGATGGCCCTGCCCAGCCCTGATGATAAACATTCTGTTGAGTTAACGGGTAAGGAAATCGAGTGGATTAAGGCAAACCCCAAGATTCGCATCCATAACGAAATGGACTGGCCGCCCTTCGACTTTAATGAGAAGGGGGAAGCACGAGGACTCTCCATCGATTACATGGATTTGCTGGCTAGAAAGGTGGGGTTGGAGGTTGAGTATGTCTCAGGCCCTAGCTGGAACGAATTCCTCGAGATGATGAAGCGTGGTGATCTAGATGTGATGCTCAACATAGTAAAAACGCCTGAGCGCCAGAAATACCTTCTCTATACGCCACACTATGTTGAGAACCCCAACACTATCCTGAGTAAGAAAGATACGCCTTACCACACGCTTGAAGAGCTATTCGGAAAAACCGTCGCGGTGACAAAGGGCTTCTTTTATGAAGAGGTTCTCGCTCGCGAATATCCTGAAATCAATGTTTTGCCAGTCAAGGATACGCGCGCGACTATAAATGCTGTTAGCTTTGGCAAAGCCGATGCGGCCTTGGGTGAGATGGCTGTACTTAATTACCTTATCAGTCAACATATGATGACGGATGTTTCTGTCACCGGTGAAATTAAGTTTGGAGATCGCGAATTAAGTCTGCTCAATATTGCCACACGAAAGGATCTTCCGGTATTGGCATCGATTCTGAGCAAAGGTGTGAATGCTATTGAACTGGAACAACTCAATAAAATTAAAATCAAATGGCTAGGTGAAAAACGTAGTTTAGGTAAAACAATAGAAACTGTTCAATTTAAGCAAGCTGACTTTGTTCTCAAGAGTATTGCTCTAATTATAGGTCTGGCTCTAATAGTAGTCATTGGTTACTGGTTAATTAACGGGCGCAAACAGAATCTCTCGATCCGGGAAACTTTAGTATTAATATCATTTGTTTATGCCGTGCTGATTGCATCTATTGGATACTTTATTGCATTACTAGATGATTCAGAGCATGACCGTATAGTGATAGAGAATAATAAGCTTCAGTCCATGCAACTGGCCTATGAGCTAAGGCAGTCATCTAATGATCTCACCCGATTTGCACGTCTCTTTTCTGTTACGGGTGAAGATAAATACGAAGGGTATTTTAAAGACATCCTTGGGATACGGGATGGGGAAATACCGCATCCACAACAGGGACTGCTATCTTATTGGGACCAAGTTTCATCAGGAGACACCCAACATAACTTGAGTGGTGAGACCTATAGTATCGAACAGAGAATGACGGAACTTGGTTTTTCAGACCTGGAACATGAAAAACTGACTGAGGCAAAGAATGAGTCTGATGATTTGGTCAAGATTGAAAATCAGGCCATGCATGCAGTTAAAGGGGAGTTTGTTGATAGTAAAGGTGATTACTCTATCAAGGGAGAGCCGAACTTGAGTTTTGCGACACAACTCTTGCATGGTGATACGTATCTATCTGCAAAATCAAAAATCATGCAACGTGTTGATGAGTTTTTTCAATTGCTTGAGAGAAGAATCCAGAATGAGGTGAATCAGGCTACCGGGCAAACTCATGCAATTATGCTGGTTGTCGTTGTTTTGATATTAATCACGGCTGGGTATTCCATCTACATATTCTTCCTGTTGAGGAAAAGAGTTGTTATCCCTTTGTCACGTTTTGAGTTAGCGGCAAAACTCATCGGTGAAGAAGACTATTCGCAGCATGTGGATTACCAACGTGATGATGAAATTGGTGCACTTTCTAATGCATTTAACTCTATGGTTAGGCGGGTTGAAGAAAGAACGAGTGAACTCAATTTTCAAAAATACGCACTCGATCAACACGCCATCGTCAGCATAGGTGATGTCGAGGGTACTATCACTTATGTGAATGATCATTTTTGCGATGTTAGTGGTTACACAAGAGAGGAACTACTCGGACGTAACCATCGCTTGCTCAAGTCTGGAATTCACGACAAAGAATTTTACCAAGAAATGTGGAGTCGCATTACAAAAGGACAGACATGGCACGGGGAAATATGCAACGCAAAGAAGGATGGAACGCTTTATTGGGTCAGTGCATCCCTCGTTCCATTGATGGGCGTTCGAGGACCTGAACGCTATATCTCTATTCGTACTGACATCACACAGCGAAAGGAAGCTGAGAGCAAGCTGTTAGAGAGCCAGGAACGTCTCAGTTTCACCCAATATGCTGTGGACCATGCCGCCGACTGCGCATTCTGGGTTCGCCCCGAAGATGCTAGTTTTGATTATGCCAATGATACTGCGTGTGAAGTACTAGGTTATACCCGTGAAGAGCTTAATGTCATGAGTGTTCAAGATATTGATCCAGGATTTCCTATGGAGCAATGGGAAGACTGGGTTGAGTCTTTGAAATCTAATCCCTACGTCACACTTGAGAGTGTACAGCGTCACAAGGATGGTCATACGTTTCCGACTGAGGGAACCTTCTTCTTGACTGAATTCAACGGAAAAGAATTAATTGTTGCCTTCACTAGAGATATCAGCGCTCGAAAAGATGTCGAAATAGCGCTTTTGAATGCCAAGGAGGAGGCGGAGTACGCCACCAAGGCAAAGTCCGACTTTTTGGCTAATATGAGCCACGAAATCCGCACGCCTATGAATGCCATCATCGGCATGAGCCACCTCGCTTTGACGACAGACTTGAACCGAAAGCAACAAGACTATGTCAATAAAATACACAGCGCGGCCAACTCACTGCTGGGCATCATCAACGATATTCTGGATTTCTCCAAGATTGAGGCCGGAAAATTGGAGATGGAGTCAGTGCCGTTCCGTTTGGGTGAGACACTGGATCATCTTACTCACGTAATTACAGTCAAGATGCAGGAAAAGGGACTGGAGTTGCTAATAGACATTGCCCCCACTGTGCCGGATGGGTTGTTAGGAGATTCACTCCGCCTCGGTCAGATACTGATTAATCTCGCCAACAATGCCGTTAAATTTACCGAGCAGGGCGAGATACTGATCCGTGTCAAAGCGCTGGCATCCTCAGAGGAGCAGGTAACACTTCAGTTCTCCGTAATAGACAGCGGTATCGGCATGACAGAAGAGCAGGTAAATAAGCTGTTCCAGTCGTTCAGCCAGGCCGATAGCTCTACCACCCGTAAATATGGAGGAACGGGTTTAGGCTTGACCATCAGCAAAACTTTAACTGAGATGATGGGTGGAGAGATTAAGGTTGAGAGCTGTTACGGAAAAGGCAGCGCCTTCATTTTTAGCGCCAATTTCGGTTTGGCAGATGCACCTATACTGGAAGTACCAAAAGTTGATTTGTCGGGGCTTCCTGTACTTGTGGTGGATGACAGTCCTGCGGCCAGGGAGATCATGCAGCATCTGGCTGAAAGACTCGGTTTCCAAGTGGAACTAGCCAGCAATGGCGCGGAGGCTTGGGACAGAGTCCAACAGGCAGATCAGGCTGGTACTCCCTTTAAACTGGTATTTATGGATTGGAAGATGCCTGGCATGGATGGCGTTGAGGCGAGTCGGCATATTAAGACCGATACGCGTCTAAAAACTCCTCCCAAGGTTGTTATGGTGACGGCCTATGACCGTGATGAGCTGCAGCAGCAGCTCGATGACGTGCAGGTGGAGGTGGTACTGAACAAGCCGGTCTCCAGCTCGACCCTGCTCGATGCCACCATGGTTGCCATGGGATATGAAGAGCTTAAGCCCCTGACGGTTTTAAGCGACCTGGGGCTTGAAATTGTTGCTGAGATGCGAGGGGCACGGATTCTTCTGGTGGAGGACAATGAGGTCAACCAGCAGGTTGCGACGGAGTTGCTGGAGCTGGCACAAATGGTCGTCACCGTCGCAGAGAATGGCAAGGACGCTATCGACAAGGTGAAACAGGCCCCCTTCGATGCGGTGCTGATGGATATTCAGATGCCGGTTATGGATGGTTACACCGCCACCCGTGAGATGCGTCAAGATCCCAAACTCATAGAACTCCCCATCATTGCAATGACGGCCAACGCCATGACGAGTGATCGGGATAAATGTCTGGCGGCCGGGATGAATGACCATGTGTCCAAGCCCATCGACCCCAAAGAGATGTATCGTACACTGGCGCAGTGGATTGAACCCGGTGAGCGTGAAGTCCCTGTCGAGCTGCTGCAACGGCTGGCAGAATTCAACAAAGGGGGAGACGAGCCTCCACTGGAACTCCCCGGCTTTGATGTCGATAAGGCGATGGCTCGTATGGGCGGCAGTACACGGGCCTATCGCAGGACCTTGACTAAGGTTCTGGAGTCTGAGGCCGATGCCATGGAGCGGATTAGTCAGAGCCTGATTGAAAGCGACTGGGAGACCGCCGTACGCATTGCACATACCTTGAAGGGCGTAGCTGGAAATATTGGGGCTAACGCTTTGCATGCTGAGGCGAGCAAACTGGAAGCCGTCCTCTTAGAGGAACAACCAGAAGCGGAGTGCATGACACTGACCGGACGAACGCTGAATGAAGCTATGAAGACCATTAGTGACGCCCTGCAGTCTGATATAAAGGGATCTATACAGGGTCAGTCAAATACCGTAGCAGAAATTGATATGTTAGATGCATTGAGAAAAATCTCCGAGCGCATCGATGATTTTGATTCCACAGTCGAAGAGGCCGTAGAAGATCTACTGGTGGGGATAGATGAAGTTGAGCTTCATGGTTCACTGAGTAAGTTACAGCGTTATCTCGGCGATTATGATTTTGATGCCGCTTCAACCCTCGTAGGCGAGATAATGAAGAGTGTTGCCGACAGGTAATGCATCAAGTGACAGTGATTAAGTCTATTGTATGAGTAATGGAGAATGACAATGAGTAAGGACACATCCAGATTAACCATTCTCGCGGTTGATGACACACCCGCTAATATTGATGTTGTAAAGGGAGTGTTGTCTGATCGCTATTTTGTTCAAGCCGCCATCAATGGTCAGATGGCCTTGAAGATCATTGAAAAGAACAAACCTGACCTTATCCTGCTCGATATTATGATGCCCGATATGGATGGTTATGAGGTGTGCCAGAAACTCAAAGCCGATGTGGCGACACGTGACATACCTATCATCTTCCTGACCGCCAAAGCAGAGGTGGAGGATGAAACCAGAGGGCTTGAATTGGGGGCGGTTGATTACATAACCAAACCCATTAGTCCACCCATTCTCATTGAGCGCGTCAAGACTCATCTAGAGTTAAAGAGTGCGCGTGACTTTTTGAAACGCCAAAACGAAATCCTTGAAGAGAAGGTGATTGAGCGCACCCGGCAAATGGAGGAGTTGCAGGATGTCACCATGGTGGCGATGGGATCGCTGGCGGAGGCTCGCGATCCAGAAACCGGTAACCATATTCGACGGACTCAACGTTATGTGAAATTGCTAGCGCAAAAACTCAAAGATCATCCGCGCTTTAGTCATTTCTTGACCCCAGAGAATATCACTTGGCTCTATAAATCGGCGCCACTACACGACATCGGCAAGGTTGGGGTGGCAGATCATATTCTTCTCAAGCCGGGTAAGTTAACGGATGAAGAATTTGATGAGATGAAAAAGCATACGACCTATGGTCGTGATGCCATTGCCGCCGCAGAACAGAACATCTCTGTAGCGGATAATTTCCTTGTCTTTGCCAAGGAGATCGCCTACGCCCATCAGGAAAAGTGGAACGGCTCAGGATATCCAGAGGGACTGGCGGGGGATGATATCCCAATTGCTGCACGCTTGATGGCGGTGGCTGATGTGTATGATGCTCTAGTCAGCCGCCGTGTATACAAGCCACCCTTCCCCCATGAAAAAGCGGTAGCCATCATCCTGGAAGGTAAAGGTAATCATTTTGACCCGGATATGGTTGATGCCTTTATGGAGATTGCTGATGAGTATTTTGTCATATCACAAGAGTTTGCCGATTCAGAGGAAGCTGTAAAGGCGAAGGCCGGGATTTCCTGATGTGAAAACGCCGCAGGGGGCTTCAATTAGGCCCCAAGGGCATGGAATATGAACTCTCGGATAGATAGAGTAGCGACAACCTCCTCTCTTTGAAAGTAAAGAACAATCAGTTACATGAGACCTTCGGCTCATGGACTATGATCATTAACTAGTAGGAGCATCATGCTTAGTGTCATCAATAAACCATTAAAGTTGGTTCATGAAGAAATCAAAGCTAGTGCCTTCATTACAATGAAAGCGTTTTTATTGCTATTGTCGGTGATTATAGTTATTGGTAGCGTCAATGCAGGCGAGCCATCATCGATGCAATTCAGTGGTTTATCTCTTGTCCTTATTGTTTTACTACAGGTGCAATTTGGCCTTTTATTAGTCAAGTTGAGGTTTAGAAATGAGACCGGAAAAAATGATGTTTCGAACCGATTGGCTTTTTTATATCAATACCATTGGTTTAAAAAAGTTTCCGCTATAGCTAATACAGTGAGTGGTTTAGTATTTTCAACTTGCATCTATGTATGGTTTGTTACGGTTCTAGTTGCTATTGCTGTTTTTATCCACCTCACAATGACCAGTTAACAAGTCAAAGCTGCAAGACACTTAATGGGTATACTTAACAGAGAAGTGCCCCAAAGTTAGCTAGCCTTCGAATGAAGACTGATCACATTTTCTGATTTAGCTTCTGGCTGAGTGGGTATTGGATAGCTTATTTGAAGGTTATACCTTCATTGTTATCTATCGCTTCCCAGCGGAGGGATGTGC
>SDWK01000733.1 GCA_004195335.1 Shewanella sp. | reverse complement strand
GATGTGGGGCTTTGTGTGCGGGTGTGGTTACCCCAATAAATTAGCACCTTAAAATGAAGGTGAGTTGCATTTTCTATTTGGAGTGTTGGTATTAGGAAATGTGTTATAGGGTTTAATCTTCATTTTAATCTACCACCTGCGGTGGGCTTATGTGCAGGTACTTCTGCGAGTCGCTGTGAAGCCGTCCCTGGCCGCTCTGCGGTTTCATCCTTGAAACCGAAGCTCGCAGCCGCATCTACACTGGCTGATTTACAAGAAAGTCCTCTCTCCATAGTCCCCTCATTTTAACCGTCATCCTGAACTCATTCTTTAGCTCGAAACTCGAACCACAAAAGATTCGCGGCTAAAGCCGCTCCTACATGGAGAATATCAAGCTCGTTGTTCGAAGCCCGATACTTTCTTTGCTCTGTCTTTAGCTCGGAACTCGATACTCGAAGCTCGAGACTTTCTTCGCTATGTCTTTAGCTCGAAACTCGAACCACAAAAGATTCGCGGCTAAAGCCGCTCCTACATGGGGAATATCAAGCTCGTTGCTCGCAGCTCGTAACTATCTCTGCTCTGTCTTGTGCTCGAAGCTCGATACTTTCTTTGCTCTGTCTTGAGCTCGCGACTTCTCAGCTTTTAGCCATTGCATTCCAAAATAGGGCAAAGCTGGCTTGTCGGTGGGACTTGTCTTGCCAAGTTTGCGGGTTATCGAGGAAGAATCGGGTGGCGGCGAGGTATTGGCCGTGACAGTTATCTTGCATCAGGGGGAGCGGATAAGCTGCGAGTAGTCCTTGGCTTTGGCCCTGTTGTAGCAGCGCGCCCATGAAACCTAAGATGCCATTCATGGCCTGAGCTCGAATTTCGATGGCGATGGAAGGTGACATAGAATATTGCTGGAAAAACTCCTGCTTCAGCGGGTTATCCATGGCCCACTGTATGGCGCTGCACCAGAGATGTTCGGCGTCCTGCTTGAGATCGCCACTGTCTTTTATCTGGGCCTGAATTTCATTGGCGAACTCTTGCTTTATGGTTAAAAACAGATGATTCATCAGTTCATCTTTCGAGGGGAAATGATGAAACAGGGTACCGGTCGCTACCCCCGCTTGTTTGGCTATCGAGGCGGTCGAAGTCGCATAGAAGCCTTGGCTGACAAATAGTGCCAACGCGGTGTCTAAGATGGCCTGTTTTTTATCTTTTCGAGTCATGTATATCCTAAGCCAGGCTCGCGCCTGGCTCTGTTTTTTACTCAGTGTTAAGTACTTAGTACTTTGCTGCGTGTTTAACGTAAAAAGAGTTTATAAAGCAGTGCTTGAATCGCATTGCCATAGGGCGGGTGAACAAACTTGCCTGTGTTCAACTTGCCTCTGCTTAATACGGTTTTAGCATGGCTGAGTGTTAAGAAGCCCTCTTTGCCATGATAGTGTCCCATGCCCGAGGGGCCAATTCCACCAAATGGCGCATCATCGGCTGCGACATGAAACACGGTTTCGTTAATACACACACCACCAGAGTGAGTCTGATTAAGTATTCTATCTTGGGCCTGCTCATCGAAGCTCATGATGTACAAGGCTAAGGGTCTTGGGCGTTCGTTGATATAAGTGATGGCCTCGTCGAGTGTCTCATAGCCGATAATTGGCAGTAGCGGGCCAAATATCTCATCTTGCATCAGCTGCATATCATCACTGACCTGGGTAATAAGCTGAGTCGGAATTTTACGCTTAAGGGTATTGATGGCTTCATCGTTGGCCGAAACTATCTTGGCTCCCTTAGATTTTGCATCTTCGAGTACCGAGGTTAGGCGGTCGAATTGACGTTGATTGATGATGGCCCCGTAGTCGTTATTGTCGCTAACCTTGCCGTACATCGCGCTGAACTTAGCCTGATAAGCCTTGATAAATTCAGCCTGTTTCTCTTTAGGAACCAGAACATAATCCGGTGCGACACAGATCTGGCCCGAGTTTAAACATTTGCCGTAGATCATGCGCTCGACTGCGGTGGCTATCGGCATATCAGGGGCGATAACAACCGGTGACTTGCCACCGAGCTCAAGAGTGACCGGCGTCAGGTTCGCAGCGGCGGCTCGCATTACGTGGCGTCCCACCGCTGTAGAGCCGGTGAACAGCAGATGATCGAACGGCAGTGAAGAGAATTCTGCTGCGATATCCGCTTCTCCTTCTACCACGGCAACCTGGCTGTTATCGAAAATGCTACCGAGCATCTCTGCGATGACCTTGTTGGTCTCGGGAGTAAATTCAGACAACTTCAACATGGCACGGTTTCCCGCGCTTAGTGCGGTAATTAACGGCCCGACAGAGAGCATTACCGGGAAATTCCAGGGCACTATGATACCGACAACCCCGACAGGCTGATAAAGCACTTTGACTTTTGCGGGGGCGAGTAACAAGCCAGCATGACGACGACTCGGCTTCATCCACTTCTTAAGATTTTTCAGGCTGTAGTTGATGTTGTTGATACAGGGCATGATGTCTGAGATCAGCGTGTCATCGGTCGATCGGATGCCGTAATCGCGATTGAGGGCTTCAGCCAGTGGTTGCTTAAACTTGAGCAGGGCGAGTTTTAGCGATTTGAGCATCTCGACTCTTTGTTGGTAAGTCGGAGTGCCATGAGAGCAGTAGCCGTCTCTCTGTAGTGCTAATAGCTCTGTTAATCCACTGTCTGAACTGATCTCAGTCTTGATGGGCATATTCATTCGTTCACTTCTCCGGCTTGAGTGTCTGTGGGTACTGCATGTGCATCTGGCATTTAGCTGACCTTGTTCAGGTTCTAGCCTTATTTCAATACTCTTTATGATGGCTTAGTAAGCTCATGCACAATTTGCGATTTATTATAGAAAGTCAAACCGACTGATTAGTCGGTCTATTGATTTTATATTAGTGTAATTTAATCATAAGATCTACTGCTGTTTGATTTTTGTTCGAATTTAGCGCGCGATGTGATCGGGATCAACATCCATTCTCAGACAAGAAACTAGACTGGAACTGTGAATGATATCGTCAGCGCAGAGAGTGACTCTGGCTAATCATAACCCCCAAGGAACTGATGACACCGTTAATGAATGAATTAATGGAATTGGTATAAGGAGCGGTAGATGAGTAATGAACAACATGGAATTTCAATTGGAATCGAACGCAACGGGGATGATTTTTACCTGTCATTGATTGTGAAGGGCAGTCTGACCCATGAAGATTATGAGCAGATGGTTCCCCTGTTAGAGTCCGCATTAATCGGGATAAGAGAGCCTGATATTCACGTGCTTACCGATATGAGAGAGTTTAAAGGGATGTCGCTTCATGCTGTATGGGACGATCTTAAGTTAGGTGTCTCTCATGCTCGAGAGTTTAAAAAAATGGCGATATTAGGCAAAGGTGGCATGCAGGAGTGGATGTCTAAAATGGCTGATTGGTTTGCACCCGGAGAGATTAGGTTTTTCGAAGAGAGAGATGAAGCGCTGGATTGGCTTAAGTAACCTTGAATTGGTTTAAGTAAATAGTTTATTAGGCTGTTTACAGATAAAAGTTGGGTAAAATCACCAATATATTGGTGTGCAAGAGTGTAAAACTCAAGATGAAAGCTATGCTTTAATTAACGGAGGTATTATGAGAACTCGTCAAATTTTGTGCCCAACGGATTTTTCAGAAACAGCATCTCACGCACTTCGTTATGCGATTGAGATGGCTAACTTTTATCATGTTGGTTTTCGTTTGCTGCATGTGGTGGATCAGGCATATGGCAATGAGAACTACCAGATCTTAACTATCACGCCAGAAGAGTTGGCTAAGAGTATGGAAGATGCTGCAGCTGAAAAAATGCAACAGCTACTTTCAGGCCTTGAGAGTGAACTCACTATCGAAACGGTCATAAGGCGTGGTTCGCTAGTGGAGCAGATCCTCGAAGAGGCTGAAGAGAATGATGTCGGAATGATAGTGATGGCCAGTCATGGCCGTACCGGATTCTCTCACTTATTGCACACTAATATTGCCGAAGGGGTGGCCAATGGTGCTAAGTGTCCGGTATTGGTGGTGAAATAAACTGAACTCACTCGGCTAAGCTATCTGGCCGTTAAGTGCTGTCGATTGATATAAGATAATACATGAGTAAAAAAAGAAGGAGTAAATCATTATGCGTACTCGTCAAATTTTATGCCCCACTGATTTTTCAGAGACAGCTTCGCATGCCCTTAGCTATGCCATTGAGATGGCAAATTTATATCAGGTCAATATCAGGCTACTACATGTGATGAGCAAGCCTTATGGTGAACACAATTACGGGATAATTGTTGAGAGTCCCGAACTGCTCGAAAAGCAGTTAGAAGCCTATTCAGAAGAAAAGTTATCAGGACTGGTTGCCCAAATTGAACCTGCTTTGGATAACTTATTAAGTGTGACCCCCGTGATCAGAAGTGGCGATATTTTCGCTCAAATCTTGGAAGACAGCGTTGAAAATGAGGTCGGAATGATTGTCATCGCAAGTCACGGTCATACAGGCTTGTCTCATCTGCTGAACCCTAATGTGGCAGAGGCGCTGGCGAATAAGGCTACGTGTCCGGTACTGGTCGTTAAATAAACCTGATACTCATTATTCAAAGTTAAGGTTAAATAAGTGACTGCTTGAGTGGCCCACTCAAAGCTGAGTACTGTGTCCGAAAGAATAGTGTGTCTTAAATAATAGTATGTCTGAGGGGAAAGCCCTCGGGCATCAGACTTGGATGCTCGC
>SDWK01000729.1 GCA_004195335.1 Shewanella sp. | reverse complement strand
ATATAAGAATAAATACACGCAATAACAATAATATAACTAAGACCACTCACATAATATGAGTCGTAATTTCAATTTGAAATTCAGGTCAGAAAGATTTTCGTAAGGATTTGGTTAGGAAGGCCAAACTGCTGTAATAGCACTCTCCTTACAAGTTTAGCGACAATGGCTCCGCAGCTTGCTGTTTTAGAGCATTGCATCACTAAGCTAACAGTAAAAAAACAGGGATGGTTTATTTAGCGTCAAAGAAGACGATAAGATTGTGATGTGTCATGGAGACCATCTACGGAAACTGTAGTCAGGAAGACTCAGGAATATTAAGAAAGCGTCTGGAAGACCAACAACTAGAAACTATGCATGGAAAGCAGACAAAAAAAAGATGGATACTGACCGGGAAAGTCGCATAGCAAGTATGGATGCTTGGAATAAGATTTGGTGTCTTTGACACTTTGTGAAGGCGACAGTCATACTGTCGCCTTTTTTTATGCCAAAATATTTTCCCAGATTAAGCATGTCGAGAAGTGACAGAGATCAAGGTATGAAATAGCAGTACTCGTTATTCTAATTCAATATTTTATAACGTAGAAAATGTTGCTTCTCGGCTTGCCCTTCGTGAGCTCCCGTAGAATCACTACACTGCGTCAGTGATATTGAAAAGTGAATAACCATGCTCTCAATCTCTGCCTTGTCCCACTATCCTACGGGAGCTCTGAAACGAGCATTTTGAAGTGGCTTGGGTATCCTCGTCGTCAAATGGTGAATCGAGCTATAACAATGCGTAGATGCCCCCTGTGCCATAATCAACACTCTTCTCTGTTTCACCAAGATAGAAAGCGCAATATGTATATCTGTGATCGGTGTCAGCTTGTCTTCTCCGATGCAAATTCCCACCTCCCTCCTTCCGTAGAGAAAAGCAGATATCAACAACAGTCCGCAAAGAATCAAAAACCTTTAAAGCAGTTCTTGATGAGTTTAATACTTCAATGTGAACAGCAAAGCACAGATCCACTGATTGGTCTGAACTTCGGAAGAGTGGCCGAGCTCGACACTATTTTGGATATCGAATCTCATCGGCACACTCTATATCAATATGACCCTTTTTTTGCTGCCGACCATGACCTGCTCAAGCGCCAGTATGACTTTATATGTTGCTACCGGGTTTTTGAACATTTTCGCTTTCCATTTAAAGAGTGGTCCTTGCTCGAAAAACTACTAAAACCGGGGGCTTGGTTAGCCATCAGTACCAAACTACTCACTGAACTGAGTGCATTTGATAAATGGCATCACAAGAATAACCTTACCCATGTTAGCTTTTATCAGCATTTTACCTTTGAGTTTCTAGCCCAACAGGCAGGTTTTAAGCTATTATTCGCAGCAAATGATCTCATTCTGGTGCAAAAACCATCAGGATCTGATATAAAACGCGACCAAAGTTCGCTTGATGATGTTTAATCAGCGCAACTATATAAAGTTTGTATTACCAGTTATTGAGATAAAGCCATGGCACACTCTAAAAAATCGCGTAAAACCGATGAAAATGCTCCAAAGTTAGCACCAAGAACCAAAAAGAATGAACGCGTTCTGGCTGGCAAAAAGAAAGATTCTGGAAATAAAGCAGGAAGCCGCCACAACGAAAAACTAGTCGGTGGCACTCAAGGCTCTGCAGCACAGAGAAAAGATCCGCGTCACGGCAGTAAAGTAGCTGTCAAACTCGATCTTCCAATTCAGACTATCGCACCGAAGAAAGAGAAAGGTCCAAAGCTGACCGATGAACAACTTCTGCTGAAGCTAGAGGAAGATCCAAAACTAAACCAACTTCTGGATATGCTGGAAGAGGGTAAAGAGTTAAGCGAAGTCGATCAAAAGTGGCTTAACAAGCAACTCAATACTATCGAATCTCTCATGGAACGTTTAGGGATCACCGAGCAAGATGATCTTGAGTATGCCATGAAGTCTGCAGTAGCCAGCACCGATGACGATCTTCTCAATAAGTTCGAATCAGGTGCAGATCTGCTTAAAGATTACCAAGATAAGTAACGACGAATCGACATACAACCAAGCTACCTCAAGATGCTGAATCCTGCATCTTGAAGTAGCTTGGATATAGATGGCATCTATTTCGATGCCATTTTTCTATAATAAGATATAGAGACAGGACAGGTAATGACGACAGCGCTTCTCATCTTAGGTTTCATCATCGTTATGACCTTAGCCGCTTATGCCACGGCATTATTACTCAAGCTTCGTAAACAAACCGCACAGCGGTTAAAGCGACAGCAGGAGTTGGACGAAATCAACAAGGCCAGAGTCGATGAACACTTAGATAGCATTCGCTACATTGCTACGGCGATGTTAGAGGAGAGGTGTGAGCTCTCTGAAGGTGTAATGAGGATTGCGAAACTATTTAGCATACTCTCTATGTCTGAGCAGGTTGCACCGCAGTTTCCAGCAATTTTTAAGCACTTCGACATAATTGAAGAGCACCCGATCATGGCCGAAAGAAAGCAGCTTGAGAAGAAGCAGAGAATGAAGTTAGATTTTGCTCGTATGCGTTCAGAAGCGGAGCTTGAAACCGCCATACTTGAGGAAGCTAAACAGTTGGTGACCTATCCCCAAACTACTTCATAATCCCATATTGAAATGATTTGAGTTTAACTCCAAGCACATTTACATTAGGATGTACTAAGGTACAATTGATTTAACCAGAAGATGAATATTCGAAACATGATTGGCCTTACATTAGAATAAAATACAATAAGGCGTGAGTCTGTGCACAAATTCCCCATAAGAGCGCAGACATTCGGCCCTATTTCATGGATATTCACTCTCTAATTATTATGCGGATTCGATTTTACAACATGGATCAAGGTTATTGAACAGATAACGATGCATACTTTAAACGTTGCTAAACTACCCTACTGGAGGACACGCCTTGAAGCAGCCCACCCAAATTAGTTGGGATCAGTCAATGATCGAAAAATACAATTACAGCGGTCCCCGTTATACCTCTTACCCTACTGCGCTGGAATTTGATGACTCTTTTACCGAAGAGAAATTGCTGACTTCAATTAAAAACAGTAAGAGTGATAAGCTTTCACTTTACATCCACATCCCTTTCTGTGCCAAACTCTGTTATTACTGTGGCTGTAATAAGGTGATCACCCGCCATCAGCACAAAGCAGATCAGTACATTGAATACCTTGCAGCAGAGATAGTAAAACGGGCACCACTATTTAAAAATTATTTAGTCACCCAAATACATTGGGGTGGCGGTACGCCGACCTTCTTGAACCCTGATCAGATCTTAAAACTATCAGCCTTGATCAAATCCAGCTTCAATGTGGCAGATAAAGGTGAATACTCGATTGAAGTTGACCCACGTGAAATTGAGCTATCTATGTTAGATACGCTTAAAGAAGCAGGCTTCAACCGTATCTCTATCGGTGTGCAAGATTTCAATAAGAAGGTCCAAATCGCGGTGAACCGCGAACAAGATGAGCAGTTCATCTTTGATTTGATGGCTAAAGCAAAAGAGCTCGGTTTTGTGTCTACCAACATCGATCTTATCTATGGTTTGCCACACCAGACTCCTGAAACGTTTGCAGAGACTATGCAACGTGTTCTGGACCTGAACCCAGATCGTTTATCTGTTTTCAACTATGCTCACCTGCCAGCCCGTTTTGCAGCTCAGCGTAAGATTAAAGATGAAGACTTAGCCAGCCCTCAGCAAAAGCTGGACATGCTGCATCAGACCATCGAGACATTGACTGGCGCAGGCTATCAATATATCGGTATGGATCATTTTGCTAAACCAGATGATGAATTATCGATTCTTCAGAATGAAGGTCGTCTACACAGAAACTTCCAGGGCTACACCACCCAAGAAGAGTGTGATTTATTAGGTCTGGGTGTATCCTCAATCAGCCAAATCGGTGATTGTTATGCACAAAACCAAAAAGATATCCGCCCTTACTATGATTCTGTCGACAAGTCAGGTCATGCACTTTGGAAAGGCTGTAGCTTAAACCGCGACGATGAAATCCGCCGTGTGGTGATTAAGCAATTGATCTGTCATTTCGAGCTGGATATGGCACAGATCGATGAGAAGCTTGGGATCAACTTCGAAGAGTACTTCGTGGAAGATCTGAAACTGCTGCAAACATTTATCGATGATAAGCTCGTCGATATTACAGATAGAAAGATCACGATCAGCCCAACCGGTCGCTTATTGATCCGAAACATCTGTATCTGTTTCGATGTTTACTATCGTGAGAAAGCGCGTCAACAGCAGTTCTCTAGAGTGATCTAATTTTAAATATCACTATTTAAAATATGAATGAAAAGCCGACTCATCGTCGGCTTTTTTGTGCCTAAAAATAGAGAACACTTCCAAAATCGCTCCCGATGAGTGTATACCAATCAGTATAAAGATGTGATCGCTCAGCGAGAGTTTAGCGCTTCTGAGGCAAGGTCATTAATTGCTCCTGCATAAATGACATTTGCAACATCCATGTTGCTCGCAGCGAGTGAAGAGCATAGTTGTTCTACGTTTAAGCTCGTTAACGCAGCATAAGAAGCACTAAAACTCGCCTTTCAGGAGTGTTTTTGGCTGCCTACTTCCTCGTTGAATAGCTTCACAAGGGATCACCATTGCATCATCTATTCGCCTTGAATTAGTTTGCCAAAAATAACTCTGAGTAGATCACTTTCTTATACTGATTGGTAT
>SDWK01000925.1 GCA_004195335.1 Shewanella sp. | reverse complement strand
GCCAATAAGGCATTAATGGGGCTGGGCTATGCAGTGGGAGCCACTGAGCAGGGATTCGCGTCTTATGTAACTAAAATGTTATTCTTGATGTAAATCAAGAAAAAGTTAGCGTTCTCTCTTTATAGTGGATGACAAATTATAATTAAAATAGAAGTTGTCATGGAAAATATCGCTGAACAAGAACCCGCTTCACCACTTGCTACTTTTACGGTCTCGGCACGGGGTAAAAATCGATTGGAGCCAATCGGCAATTTTCTAAAGACGAACTTCGCGTCACTTCCTCTGCGTCAGATTGAGAGTATTTTTGGTTTTGTCGAGCGTTCAACCTTGTACGGTGGTCGCTTCTTTCAACAGAGGCAGCTATCAAATAGCGATGTATTACAATTGAATGAGTGGGGGGTAGGCGTCAGGATCCCGATGACAAATCACTTTGCTACTCGTGATGAATATCAGCAAAATAGTCGAATCTTGCAGAAGTACCACAATCCGCTCAACTCCATCATCTGCACCAATGATGAGCTGGCTCAATGGATTAGAGAAGACTTTCCTGATTATGATATCGAAGCCAGTGTCATTAAAAATTTGACCAGCCTAAGTCAAATTGAGGATGCTTTGGCAATCTATACAACAGTAGTCCTGCCTATGGTGGCAAACGATGATGATGACCTGTTAGACAGTATCGAAGATAAGAGCCGAATAAGGCTGTTTGCCAATGCAGGGTGTGCCTATACCTGTCCTGCACGGATCTGCTACAAGTCTTTTTCGAAAATGAATAAATTCAAAGGAGATGATTTTAAGTGCTCGCAACCGATAAAGGCACGGACAAGTAAAGGCATGATTGATTTTGATCTACAGCGATTACGCGATAAAGGCTTCTATAAATTCAAGTTGCTACGTGCTCAGGTCGGTAATCAAACCGGCTATTAGTCGCATGAAAGAAGATGATGAGGCCTTGAGGAGAGAAATATGGAGCTATATGGGTGTGACTCTTTTCGCATTTAAGCATTTAAGTGCATTAACCGCAGCACGGGTTCCCTTCCTGCACCGGAGGACACTTCACCGTTCCATAAGAGCAAAATACGCAGCAGTCGCCCTCAAGCGGTCTTAGCAGCGTTTTGCATGACTCACACTCGTAATACCATTGACAAGCATTGGTCGGCATCTCTTCGGTTTTCCTGTGCCCACATACGGGACAGGTGATCTCAGAAAGTAGCTCTATGCTCTTCATTTCGACTCCTTAACGGCTCTTAGCCGACAGATATTCTCTGTTGATACACTAAGGCAATAGGCGATCAAAAGAGGAGGGGTCCCCCCTCTTTTATTTTTGAACAAGGGCTTTATACCGATTGGTATTGAACATGCTTTTGAGTTTTTGTCTCGATGTTCAAAGCTCCTTGTTCATCGTGCGCACAACGCCTTGTCTGATGCTTGAGTTGTTATTGATTTTTTTTCCAGATAAATGCACCAGCAGCAATGATAACAACAGCGACTAACGGCAATATATCAAACATATGGTGAAACATGCCTATACCGTCATGTCCTGTATGTGCCCATGCCATTGTTGGCATAGCGAGTAGTGCGATCATCGATAATACTGTCTTCATAGGTAACTCCATTTTTGTTTGTTGTAGTTAAATTTCGTAAATGATTAATGTGTAATGCTTAATTTGTTGGCAATACTATTCTGTCTCAAGCTCGAGTTGCATCAACAACATCTCTTCACCATCGGTAAGCCGGGTATTGAAACTCTTACATTGTGGACAGATGAGATTTCTTTCTTCAAGTTGAGTTCGGGTATCGCAATCACTGCAGTGGATCACCAGCGGCTGGATCTGCATCTCGAGTTCGGCATTTTTGCAAATGCCGTCGAGTTTAAAGGTTTCGAACGCCGTTTTAAGCAGTCCGGGTTCGACACCACTCATCACCCCAATCTTAATCACCACCCGTGCAATGCTGTTAGCCTTGTTTTCGAAGGCATGTTGTTCACACTGCTCAATCAGGGCGCTGACAATAGAATACTCATGCATGGCTAGTGACTCCCATGGATTTAATTACAAAATCCGTGACAATAGAGTAGGTTATCTGATGCATGATTAGCAGATCCTTGGCAGTAGTTCACCGTGGGGAAGATCGAGATAACGATTACTTCCCCAAGGGGTTTTGATAACGACTTTACCAAGATGCTCATCGGTCACTGTGCCTATGATGGCAGCATTTTCGCAGTGGCCATAGCGTTGCATTATCTCTAACGCGCCGGCGGCGACTTCCTGAGGGAGTGCGATGATAAACGTGCCTTCGTTGGCTAAATCATGTGCCTCAAAACCATAGAGTTCGCATAATCCTTTTACTTCATCACTGATAGGAATGGCAGATTCTTCAACTTTAATACCGACATTTGAGGCTACGGCCCACTCATTTAACACGGCCGCTAATCCGCCTCGCGTTGCGTCACGCATCGCATGGATATCGATATTGGCAGCGATAAGCTGTTCGATCACCGGCCATAAATTTGCACAATCACTGGTGAGATCAGACTCGAGAGAAAGTGCCTCTCTGGCCATCAAAATTGCAGCGCCGTGACGGCCAATGTCTCGTGAGACTAAGATGACATCACCCTGCTGAATGTTTTTGACTGAGATCCCTTTGCGTAGAACACGTCCCACGCCGGAAGTATTAATGAACAGCCCATCGGCGCAGCCTTTCGGTACCACTTTGGTATCGCCGCAGACGATGCGTGTGCCACTCTTGGCCAATTCCTGACTCATACTCGCTGCGATAGTTCTGAGTTTCGCAACCTCAAAACCCTCTTCGATGATGAAACTGCAACTCAGGTACTGCGGCTCTGCGCCCATCATAGCCAGATCATTGACCGTGCCAGCGATAGCCAGCTTGCCAATATCGCCGCCGGCGAAGAAGAGAGGGGCCACGGTAAACGAATCGGTGGTAAAGGCGGTCTCACCACTGAGGTTCAGCAACGCGGCATCTTCTTCGCTGTTCAAAATCGGATTATGAAACTCACTGAAGAAAACATCTTGGATCAGTGCATTCATCTCTTTACCACCGCCACCATGGCTAAGCTGAACGGTTTTACTCTTCATTTTATTCGACATGGTTAAACTCCGTTGTAGCGGTAGTATGCGTTACAAGCACCTTCAGAGCTGACCATACAGCTGCCAAGTGGCGATTCAGGGGTGCATCCGCGTCCGAACACTTTGCAATCTTTAGGGTTGGCAAGCCCGCGCAGAATATCACCGCACTGACAGGCCTTATGGTCGTCAATCTCTTTAACCGGCAATCTGTCGGCGTATAAGAGTTCAGCATCTCTGTGAGCATATTGTGAGCGGAGTTTCAGGGCTGAATTCGGGATCGGCCCCAGTCCTCGCCAACGAAAATCGTCTCTTATTTCGAAGTAATGTGCGATTTTTTCCTGCGCGGCAAGGTTTCCCTCTTCGCTCACTGCTCGGCTATATTGCACATCCAGTTCGGCAATGCCTAACGCCTTCTGTTTGGTAATTCTTAAGATGGACTCCATAACGTCGACAGGTTCAAAACCCGATACCACGACAGGCATATGGTAATTCTCAACGGCAGGACGGTAGACCTTAGCGCCACTTATCACGCTGACATGAGCCGGACCGATAAATGCGTTAACCGTCGCCCTTGGATCCGCCATGACCGCATCCATTGCCGGTGGCACTAACACATGGTTGATGTGAAACAGCAGGTTATTAATCTTTCTTTTTTCTGCCAGCTCGAGAAGCACAGCCGTCATGGGTGTGGACGTTTCAAAGCCGATAGCAAAGAAGATGACGGTCTTATCGGGGTTATCGGTGGCGATAGTCAGGGTATCGAGAGGATCGTAAATCGGACGAATGTCGCAACCCTTTGATCTGAACTCAGCGAGGCTGCCTTTCGAACCGGGTACCCTGATCATGTCGCCTAACGTGACGAGAATGACATTAGGTTGGCTGGCCAGCGTGGCGGCATGATCGATACGCTCTTTGGGCATAATACAAACAGGGCATCCGGGTCCATGAATGAACTTGATGTTGTCCGGCAAGAGCTGATTTAAGCCATATTTCATGATGGTGTGAGTATGTCCGCCACACACTTCCATGATGTTAATCGGCTCTGAACATTTCTTCGCTTCTATGGCGATCATCTCTGCCAGTTTAGCAATGGTTTTAGGGTCTCTAAATCCTTGGTAAAGTGATTTCAGTGCTAACATTCAATTACTCCGCCGCAGCCATTTTTTCGACAATTTCGTTATAAAGCTCGATGCTCTGTAACGCATCGGCTTTATCGATTTTATTCATGACGAATCCGATGTGGATCAACACATAATCGCCAATTTCGAGAGGATCTGGCATCAGGTGTGCGCTGACTTTTCTCCTCACTCCCATGGTTTCAACGGTGACGCTTTGATCTTCTTCGTGAAGCTCAACAACCTGAGAAGGAATAGATAAACACATGGTTACGCTCCTTTACGATGAGTTTTGAGCCAATTAGCAACCTGAGCCATTGAGTCGCCATCTTTAATAGAGACCTCAAGGACCTCAACTTCAGGATTGAGCTTCTTAACTTGTGCACGGGCTTCGGCGACACTGAAATCAAAATGGGGAAGCAGATCGCACTTGGTGATCAAAATCAGATCGGCGCGGCGGAACATCACTGGGTACTTCTCAACTTTATCATCGCCTTCAGGTACAGAGACCATGACGATATTGAGGTGAGCGCCCACGTCATAGGATGCTGGGCAGACGAGGTTTCCGACATTTTCAATGAAGCAGATATCAAACTCTTTGAGTTCAACATGATGCAGGGCACCGTGGACCATAAAGGCATCCAAGTGACAAGCCGAGCCCGTTTGGATCTGATAAGCCTCAATCCCCTTGGCTTTGAGTCTATCCGCATCCCGCGATGTTTCCAGATCGCCTTCGATAACGGCATATTTGAGATCCGTGTATTCATGCAGATGTTCAAGCAAGGTGGTCTTGCCGCTACCTGGGCTACTCATTATATTAAACGCCGTGACGCCATTGGCTTCAAAATGTTCTCTGTTATGGCCGGCTTCAATATCATTCTTATCGAGTATTTTGTGGATAACCGCTAAGGTTTTTTTATCATTCAGTTGGGGATTACTATGTAGATCGCCGTGAGAGTGATGTTCATGGTCATGGGAATGCTCGCCATGAGAGGGACGAGTCAGTGAACAGCCGCAATCTTTACACATTGTTGTACTCCATTTTTAGTCCTGATGTTAAATATTGTCTGAAAATGCGAAAATTTCTTTGATTCCCATCAGGTCAGTTATTGATTATTGTTGTTTTGGTTGTTATTTGTGATGTAAGCCATACCAGAGCTGGCCGAGTGCTATTCCTCCATCGTTAATTGGTACCTGATGTGGCTTTAAACGTTCATTTCCCTGTTCGTCAAGCATGGTGATGCATCGCTCAGTGAGGTAGCGGTTTTGAAAGACCCCCCCACATAAAACGACGGCCAGAGAAGAATACTGTTTTGCCAAGCCAATGACGGCATCGCCGATGCTATTCATAAATCCACGTGCAATTGCACTGACTCTCTGCTCCGTTAATGGCTCTTGGGTGACGCTGGATACTAATTGCTTAAACAGGGTATCAAGGTGCCACATACCATCGATAACAGGTAGTGAGTAACAACACTCATCAGCGTCTATCGAATCATCGGATCGGTTGGCGACCGCTTCGAGTAGCATACCGGCTTGACCTTCAAACTGTGTTTTCTCTATCAAACCCAGCAATACGGCGACGGCATCGAAAATACGACCTATCGAAGAGGTTTCGACACAGTGACTCTTGGCCTGCCATAATTTATGTAGGTTCTCGATGAGCCTAGGATCGGTTTTATTCAGGATCGGTATTGAAAGAGTGCCAAGTTCGTCTAAAGAATACTGCTGGAATAGTATTGCCAGCAGCAGACGTTTAGGATCTTTAATGGCCTGCTCACCACCGATGAGCATAAAGGGTTTAATGTGGCAGACTCGCTCAAATCCATTCACATCGGCGATCAGTGCCTCGCCGCCCCACAGAGACTGGTCATCACCGAGTCCGGTGCCATCGAAGCTAAACCCCAGCACCTTATTCTTAACTTGGTTGACAGCCATGACGCTCAATATATGGGCATGATGATGCTGAATCTCTAGCGGTTTAACGCCCTCATTTTGTTCTACAAATTGTTGCGCCCATTTAGAAGGGGCATAGTCAGGGTGTTTATCACTGATGACAACACCAGGACTGAATTGATATAGGCGCTTGAAGGTGGCCAATGTATGTTCAAAGTAACGTTCGGCTTCTAAACTAAACAGATCGCCAATATGGGGGCTCAACACCATCTTGTCGGCGAAGCCAAAGGCGATACTATTTTTCTGCTGTGCACCGACCGCGAGATGATGGGACACGCTACCGGCGGGATTGTGAATGCTCAGTGGCGCGAAACCACGAGCTAAACGCAACACCTGAACCTCATCAGCCACGCATTGTATGACACTATCATCGCAGGCATTGATGATGGGGCGGTTATGATCCAGAATCGAATCTACGACCTCACAGAGCTGAGCAAGGATCTCTTTTGCATCGCAAATAATCGGTTCACCGCTACGGTTAGCACTCGTGGCCACGATGGGGATACCGAGCTCATTGAGAAGCTGAGTGTGCAGTGGCGTGTAGGGTAAAAACACACCTAGCTTGTCGATGCCCGGCGCGATAGCGGGACTCAAACTTGCTGCACAAGTATGGCTTTTTGTCATGACAGTGATAGGTCTTTCAATCGAGGTGAGCTGATCCCACTCAAATTGCGAACCTGTCACTATGGACTTTGCCATCTCGAGGCTACTCACCATGACGGCTAATGGTTTACTCGGTCGTCGTTTTCGTTCTCTCAACCGCTGAACCGCGTCATGATTGGTCGCATCACAGACTAAATGGAAGCCACCAAGCCCTTTAATCGCAACTATTTCTCCTTTCAATAGCCGCTTGATTGTTTCTTTTAATGCCGTGTCTTTTTCTGCCAGCAATTCCCCTTCGCTCGAGAGCAGAGAGAGCTGCGGTCCACATTGTGGACAGCTGACGGGTTGAGCATGATAGCGCCTGTCCAATGGGTCAAGATAAGACGCTTCACAACGTGAACACATGGCGAAGCTTGCCATTGATGTATGTTTACGATCATAAGGCAAGGCTT
Source organism: Shewanella sp. (assembly GCA_004195335.1). Taxonomy (GTDB): domain Bacteria; phylum Pseudomonadota; class Gammaproteobacteria; order Enterobacterales; family Shewanellaceae; genus Shewanella. The sequence goes on along the minus strand of SDWK01000925.1, from coordinate 6,636 downwards.
TGATGAGTGTGTATCTGGGTCCACAATTCGTGCAGTTAGTAAACGGGTAGCGGTAATGACGGTTATCTGGATCATTCATCTCATCCAGGCAGGTGTTACAACAGCTCTTATCCGGTGAAACAGCCACCACTGCACTTAAGTTGTCATCACTGGCCACAATGACGAAATCGTGACAATCCTGTTTTGGAGCCACTTGCTTTGAACTTAGGGTATCAATACGAGCGAGTGGGGGCGGGGAGGTGTCAAAATGAGCGAGAAAACGATCAATGTTGCGCTGTTTTCCCTGAACCTCAATCGTGACTCCCTGACCATTGTTGAGTACGGAACCGCTGAGATCTTCATCCCTGGCATAGCGGTAAACGAAGGGCCGGAATCCGACCCCCTGAACGATACCAGTGACAATGATTTCGACCCTTACAACCGAGTCCGGCTGTAAGGTGTTGAGCGTGTTATTTTCGCTGGTGTTAATCACAGGCTATTGTCTTCGTTTTTTAAGGTAAAGCCCGCCAACAGCAAGGTTGTTACCATCGAGGTCCAGCATGTGATTGATTTTTAGCGGGAAATTTTTACCCAGTCTCAGAGATAACCTTTGAGTTAACACTTCGTTGGCAAACTCACTGCCTGCCAATATGACCGAATTGACCTCAATATTAAGATCCAGATGTTCAATCCAGTTAGCCAAAAAGTCGGCCAGTGAATCTTGCATACCAAACGCCAATTTATGTGAGTCTCTATCATCGGCTAATCGGAAACTGATCAGTGATCCCAGTGTTTTGCACCAATTTAAGCTTCTATGTGCTTCACCTTTAGTCAGAGGATAATCGATTCGAGGCGAGTTAGACCCTCTGTGAGCCATGGCGTAACTGATTAAGGCATCGGATAGTGCATCTTTCGTCAGCGTCTTCGTTGGCAGCCCAAGGAAGATTGCAGCAATAGCCCAAAGGCTCTGCAGGTTATCCGTTGGCGAGGCTAAATTCAGATCCAGCAGTCTGAGATAATCATCCGGATATTTCTGTTTGAATTTTTCAACCACGCCACGTTGAGGGCTCTGTTCCAAGTGATGGTAGATGTCATAACCCGTACTTGGCAGAGACGGGAGAGAGAAGAATAACTCCGCTTTTTGTGTTCGGTCCAGAGTCACAATTTGACCCGTTTGCTCCTGACTAAAGTAGATCACCGCGCTATTTTTAAACTGACCACTCTCAAGATTACCGGCATGAAGTGCACAGAGCCCTGCGTCAACTTTGTCGCCATTAGTCGCTTCGGTATCTGATTGAGAACAGCTAATCTGCCCCTTTTTCCACCTTGCTACTATGCCGTTGAAACTCGCTTCATCATGCAGAGGTTCCGGGGCATTTTCTAACACGACTATGGGTTCATTACTGTCGGTTTTACTCGATATTTGACTCCATGCCGATTGGATCCAAACCATAGGTTTGTTGAGATTGTCGGCATGGAAATAGACCCAATCGATCCCTTTCTGCCTTAAAATTTCAGACAGAACGACCACGGCGCGATTATAGGCAAAGCAGATATCGTAAAGAGGCGCATCCAATTTTGGGTGGTCGTTAACCGGGCGGGCGGTGATTAACGGCTTTTCGATACTCGACAGGGCTAAAATTTGATGATCTTTGAGGTGGAACTGGGCGTTAAGTGTATTGGGATTACAGATAAGAAGCTTATCCCGACCCGTATTACTTAACGGCGAAAGACTCAAGGTGATGGTGTCTTTGTTTGGAAGTTGAGCTTCGCCATCTCTTAATAAGGTATCAGCAATTGCAATGATATCGGTATAGGAGAGGCCCAAGTGGTTTTCATTAAGACGGCTCCTTCCATGACAACAGTCGCATTTCAAGGAGATATCGCCGAAGAGAGGAGATTGGTTATCACCGAACAGAGGCAAACATTGTTGACAAAACTCCTGTTCGACCTTGGCACCGGGTAACAATTGATAGCTACCCATACGCGAATCTATCAGAGAGATGCGTGAATCGGTTAACCACACAGAAATAAGGAAATCTTGTGCAATAGCATCGGCGAGGGACTCAAGCTCCTTTAACTCACCCTGGGCCTCGATAAAATAGACCTGTTTTTCATAACCCACAGTAATATTCAGCTGGTCATGATTAAGATATTGATTACACAAGTGCGCATAAAGGGGAACCTGTCTCGAACAGGTAAATTCAAACCTAATATTCTTCATTATAATTAACACCGCGTTTGTATGACTCGGGGATTAAGGTATTGATATCTATTTCGTTAATGCGTTCACAGCTGAAATTAAGCTGATTAAGATGTGCTAAAAGTGTTTTTTCCATCAATGGAACGGCAGCTTCTACCATAGGGGTTAAGCCTAAGATCATAGGTTCGAGTACAGTTGGAGTGACACCTAAGATATAGGTTTTAGGACGATCGCCTACCATATCCATCATGTTCAATGTTTGCAGCATTTCAACTTCGTGAGCACTGCCTTGCCAGTCGATCTCTGCCGGCGCCTTATCAAAATCGAAGAAATAGACTTGTCCTGGTTCGACATCATTGGCATTGACCGTATCGACCACAATTAAGTAGTCATATTGACAGATAATAGGGATTAATCCCTGGGCGAGGGTGCCCCCATCTGTAATATCCAGCTGGTTACTCTCATGGCTGAACTTATAGTTTTCAGCGATATAATTGACGAAATGTACACCGATACCTTCATCCGCGTACAGGACATTGCCAATACCTAGCAGCAATACCTTCATTAACACTCTGCCTTGTTGTGAGTGACCATCATCATCAGCGTAAGAAAATCCATACCTGCTTGTAACGCTTCAGATAATAATGGTCTAAAAATAATAAAAGTACGCCGACAGAATCGGCGTACTCTGATATTGCTTAGTGACGACAATATCTATTTGTGCTTCTTGTGGTAATCATAACCAGAGATAATAGAATCCACAGAGTTATGCTTGAACCTGATACCTGACCATACAGCCATGTAAACATGGACCACAACAAAGATGATAAACACCCAAGTCATATAGTGATGCCAAATTCTGATCTGTGCCAAACCACCCATCTGTGCGGTGATCCAAGCTGCTGCATCCCACATCATGCCACCCATTCCAAGGTGATAGACGTTGGCGTACAGTACCAGGCCAGTGATACAGATGAGTAGGGCCATTAAGGATATGACCACATAGGTCGTAAACTGTAATGGTCCATAGACACCCGCTTTATTCAGATGCCCCATCCATAAGTACGATTTCAAGTTCTTAACCCAGCTACTTACACTCGATGCATCACGAAAAGACCGACGTTCTATGTCGCTCTTGCCGAAGAAAAAGAGGTAAAAGCGCACCAAGGTGATGGCGGTCAACGCAAAGCCAAACACTAAGTGAGCAAAGCGGATATAGCTCTGAACCTGAATATCGTTAGTTTCAGGCGCCACCAGAAATGGCCAAGATATATAAAATCCTGTGATAACCAGAACGAGTATCGACAGCGCACGAAGCCAGTGAAAAATCCGGATCGCAGGACTGAAGATCAAGTCTCTAGTATGGGTCGCAGAATGAGTCATTTTGCTATCCCTCCCTTAGTGATTATTGACCGTTGGCATCAATACGGAATTCGCCCAACTCTTGTCCCTTAAAGTCCATAACATGTACAGAACAAGCCATACAAGGGTCAAATGAGTGAATGATTCGTATGACTTCCAGTGGTTTAGTTGGATCTTCCAACTTCAGACCAATCAAAGAGGCTTCATAAGGACCCATCTTTCCATTGGCATCGACAGGGCCGGCGTTCCAGGTTGTCGGTACAACGGCCTGATAGTTTTCTACTAAACCACCTTTAATACGGATCCAGTGACTTAGCATGCCGCGAGGCGCTTCGATCATCGAGTGTCCAACGTACTCCTGACTAGAATCCATTACAGGTTTAACGTAAGTAGACTCATCAGATTGCATGTTGACCAGCATCGCATCGAACGTCTTAAGACCCTCTTCAGCAACAATCACTGTCTGTAACATACGCGCTGCAGTACGACCTAAGGTAGTGAATAACGCTCCTATAGGTAAACCAGTGGCTTCAAGCAGGCCATTGACTGAATCAACAACAACCTTGTTGCCTTTAGCGTAACTCACGAGCAAACATGCAAGTGGTCCCACTTCCATTGGTTCATCGTCGTAGCGTGGAGACTTAACCCAAGAGTATTTACCATCGCCGTCAAGCGTCGGTAGCTTACCGTAGACAGTATCACGCTCAACAAAACCGGTGTAATCAGGGATTGTGGTTCCTTCATACGGATGCTGTGCACCATCGGCTTTGTACCAGGCGTGCGTCACGTCTTCCTTGATAAGATCGGGGTTGATGTCGGTCACACCGGCAAGATCGCCGTTCATGATCACACCCTGATCAAACATGTACTGACCATCGGCCAACACGAAGTCGTTGGTAGCCATGAAGTTCTTCACGTTTACGCCACCCAGCACGCTTGGCTCACCACCGAATGCTGCTGCAGCCATAACGATGTCGGCTTTGTATGCACGGTGAATAAAGTCAGTCACGATAGCGTGCTTCTGCTTCCATTCCTGTAGACGTGCAGGGCTCAACATATCTCGAACCGAAGTCACACCACCAACAACCAAAGATTGTGGATGCGGAGACTTACCACCGAAGATAGCCAACATCTCAGCCGCGACACGTTGAACTTCCAGTGCCTTAAGGTAGTGAGATAGGGCGATCAGGTTTTGCTCTGGTGTAAACTTGTAAGTGCCATTACCCCAATACGCGTTAGCGAATGGGCCAAGCTTACCGGTTTCAACGAAACCTTTAACACGCTCTTGTACGGCACGTAAATCACCTTCACCGGCTGAAATAGGATTAGCCGTATACTTAAGCGCTTCTTGCGCCGCAGCAGCCGGATCGGCACTTAACGCAGACACGACATCGACCCAGTCCAAGCCATGTAGGTGATAGAAATGAACGATATGGTCATGCATATACAGTGATGTTTGCATCAAAGAACGCAGATATTTAGCATTAAGAGGGATCTCAGTTCCTAATGCATTTTCAACGGCTTCAATACCGGCACGGTAATGAGAATAAGTACACACACCACAAATTCTCTGTACGATCAGTCCGACATCCATAGGGGTACGACCCTTAAGGATGACTTCGATGCCGCGCCACAGAGTAGAAGATGACCAAGCTTTGCTAATGACATTGTTTTCGTCGACTTCAACTTCGACGCGCAAGTGACCCTCAATACGGGTAATGGGATCGATAACTACACGCTTACTCATTGACTACTCCTCCAGTGGCTTGGCAAAAATACTGGTAACGGCATGGGCGCCAATACCCACAGCTGTTGCTCCAAGAATGACGGCACCTACGGTGTCCGCAGTTGCATCAATTCCATGGAGGAGTTGTCTGCCAAGTGGCTTTTCAAAGTCAGCCATATCATCCCAGAAATTTGGCTCTGAGCAGCCCATGCAACCATGGCCTGCAAGCACTGGCCAACTCGTATGATGGTTAAATCTCTCTGTAGGGCAGTTGTTGTAGGTATAAGGACCTTTACAACCCACCTTGTAGAGACAGTAACCGTCTTTAGCACCTTGGTCGCCAAACTCTTCGACGAACTCACCGGCATCGAAACGACCACGACGTTCACAGTTATCGTGAACACGTGCACCGTAAGCCCACTTAGGACGATTGAACATATCGAGTGCTGGAAGTTTGCCAAACATGATGAAATACATCAGTGTACCGACAATGTTTTTCTCACTAGGCGGACAACCACCCAGATTAATCACAGTCTTGTCGACAACTTCATGCACGCCTTTTGCACCCGTAGGGTTAGGCGAGGCGGCTTGAACACCACCGAAAGCCGCACAGGTACCGACTGAAATAATTGCAGCAGCACCTTCGGCGGCATGCTTAATGATTTCAAGGCCCGTATGACCTTTACAACCAACGGTCAGATAAGCACCGTTATTGGCTGTAGGTATTGCACCTTCTACCGCAAGCAGATACTGGCCTTTGTAGGCCTCCATTGCGTGTTCAAGATTCTCTTCAGCTTGCCAACCAGAGGCGGCCATCAAGGTTTCATGGTATTCCAATGAAACATGATCGAAGATGAGAGAATCCAGGTTAGGCGTATCGGTTCTTATTAAAGACTCAGAACAACCGGTGCACTCGGCCATATGTAACCAGATTAACGGTACTCTATCGGCAAGTTCAGCGGCTTCTGCGACCAGCGTACTGAATGGAAGGGGAAGAGCAAGCATCGCTGTAACAGATGCGCTCCACTTCATAAAGTCACGGCGGGTAATGCCATGCTCTTTCATTTTGTTAGCTAATGACTGTCCGTCTCGGGATTTGAGTTGGCGCAGCATATCCAAACGCGCCTGTCCCTGTTGATATAGGGCTGCATGTGTGTCCATGTTAAACCTTTGTTGTTGTTATTGAGGTGAATTGTTTTTTGCTCACTTTGCAGAAACCAGTCTATGCCTAAATAAATGAAGAATATTGACTCATATCAAGCTTTAGCGTGCTTGAGACGAAAGCAATGCATTAGATATCATCAATATGAGCTAGATCATCTTTCGTGATAAAGATGGGTCAAAATGTCCCACGCAGAAGACAAGT
>SDWK01000469.1 GCA_004195335.1 Shewanella sp. | reverse complement strand
GTCGAATCGGTCTGCGACCGGGTGGCCATCCTGAAAAAAGGAGAACTTCAGAGCGTAGACGCCGTAGGCGATATTCTGATGCAGGGGCTGGAAGGGTACCGTGTCCATCTGCGAAGCCCTTCGGGTGTTATCTCTGAGTCTCAGATTGACAAGGCTACACTTACCTCGACTCTTGATGAAGCGAAGACTCAAGGCAATGAGGTTGTACTGGTTGAGCCGATTCGAAAAAGTCTAGAGCAGTTCTTTCTCGATAAGATTGAGGCCTGCTAGTCGTGAAGAGAATCCTGCTGCAGCTGACCTTGTTGATGTCGGTAATTTTTGCCGTGTACTGGCCCACTATCGGCGGAGAGCTGATCAGCGGGGATGACACTGATCTCTTCGCCCGACTGGATCGGGTTGACAGCTGGAATCTCAACGGTCTGTTTTTCCGTACAGGTTCACAGCTTCTCTATTACCGACCCCTCACTATACTCAGTTACCATTTTGACAAGCTGGTGCTCGATCTTGACACCAGCCTTATGCACATCGAAAATATTCTGTTCCACGGTTTTTGTGCGACGATGGTTTATTTCCTGACCCGTTATTTGCTTTCCCCTGAGCGTCGAACACTCTCTTATCTCCCTCTTCTCGCAGCCATTTTGTTCGGTGTGCACCCCCTGACCACTGAATCCACCACCTGGATCAGTGGGCGAACCGACATTATGGCAGCCATGTTTATTTTGCCTTCGGCTGTTTTGATTCTCAGGTTTCGAGAGCGTCATAACTGGCTGCTGCTTGTCGTGGCGCTTTTTTCTTTTGCGCTTGCGGCCTTTGGTAAAGAGGTCGCTGTGGCATTCATGCCTGGCGCTCTGGCCCTGCTTTTTGCCAGGCCAGTTGTAGAAAAGGTGCCCGCCTTGTTTGCCAGAAAAAAAAGCAGGGCAGGGGGGATCTGGCTTGTTTTCTGGGTGGTTGCCTCCTTTTCGGTTTTCTTCGCTATGCGCTTTGTTGCCCATGGCAGTTCTGGAAATGTCGGACTGACCCTTCGGATAATTTTTAACGATCTCTGGTATTCGACCTTTGTCTGTCTTCGGGGGATCGGTTTTTATTTCAAAAAGCTCTTTTTCCCTTGGCCCCTCAATTTCGCCATACTTGAAATTGATCCCGTCTATGAGCTGCTGGGGATTCCCGTTGTGCTTCTTGTCCTCTATCTCATGGCACGGCGCACCCTGCCTGGTGCTTTTGTGGTAGCTGGCGCATTTCTGGTGACACCTTCCTTCTTGCTGATGTTCAACCAGATTGCCTGGACGCCCTACGCAGAACGCTACCTCTATGTCCCGCTGGCTTTTCTCATCCCTTCTCTAGTAGTTTGGTTGGGGCAACAGAGAGACCCATGGGTGTTGCGAGCAGTTCGTTTGCTTGCCCTGGTAACGATTATGAGCTTTGCGCTGACCACTTTTGATCGGTCAAGAGTCTGGAGCACCAATCTGGGTATTTGGGGCGATACGGTGGTGAAAAGCCCCTTAAGTCTCTCTGCAAAAAACGATTATGGATTGGCCTTATACAATAATGGCATTCTCGAAGAGGCCTTACCTTATTTCAAGGCTGCAGCAGAGACTTACAGTGGGGTAAACTACAACCCAAAATATGGTGTTAATTATGGAATCGCCCTTATGGAGACTGTTCGCTTGGGTGAGGCCGAGTCTGCTCTTACAACCGTTCTGGAAAGAAGAAAGGGCAAGTACGGCCCCGCTCGTGAGGCAATGACTGAGCTGTATGACCTGCGTATAGCGGAATCATTGAGTGATTCTGATAAGATCCACCTCGCGCAAGAGCTGCAAGCCCTGCTTGACTCCTTTGACGAAGACGGGCCAAATGATAAATCGGAGTAACCGTCAAATGCTAGACATGCTTCGCCTGCTGCGCCCTCATCAGTGGCTTAAAAACCTGATGTTGTTCTTTCCCCTTTTTTTAAGCGGGCAGTGGGTGAGCAGTGGCGAGTTTTTACCCGGTCTTCTGGCTTTTTTTTCTTTCTCGCTGGCTTCAAGCGCAACCTATGTTATCAACGACCTCTTTGACCGGGATCGTGACCGCCTTCACCCCTCAAAGAAAAATCGTCCCATTGCCTCAGGTGCTGTTAGTCCACTGACCGCTTCAGGGTTGGCGATGGTCCTGCTGATAAGCTCTTTTGCGTTAGCGGGGACGTTGCCCTTTTTTTATTGGATCTGGTTCAGCGCTTACCTAGTCCTTTCTACTGCGTATTCGACTCTGCTTAAAGATCTCCCCGTTTTCGACATCTTTTGTATTGCCTCGGGTTTTGTTTTTCGTCTCTTTGCGGGGGGAGCTGTCTTTGGAATACAGGTTTCGGATTGGCTTTTTTTGACGGTACTGCTGCTGGCACTTTACCTCAGTACCGGTAAGAGATTGGCAGAGCAGAAAATGCTTGGTGAGCAGGCCTCTCGGCATCGGGTTGTTTTGGACAGTTATCCACCCGGAGCCCTTGATGGCATCATGTATATTTCAGGGGCTTCGGTTCTGGTTACCTATACGATGTATGTCATCACGATGGGTAAGTTTGTTTTCACCGTTCCTCTTTGCTGTTTCGGACTCTTCCGGTATCTGTTGATGGTTAAAAATGGAGAGGAAGGTGATCCTACAAATGCGCTCATGAAAGATCCTGTGATGTTTCTGGTGGGGTTGGTCTGGTCGCTAATGGTAGGGGTAAGCATTTATATGGCAACTTATTTTTCATGAAACCTCTTCCCGCAACTCCTGGTATTGATATTCATCGCCCTTTCCTTGGTTCAGAAAGATAAGTTACCGATGACTAGTGATTTTAAGCAATTAGCTCTCCGCCTTTATAAATATAGAAATCTGCTTCTTGTTTTTGTCTGGCGAGAATTTATCGTTCGTTATAAGCAAGCCGTTTTAGGTGTTGCATGGGCGCTTTTCCAGCCACTAAGTATGATGATGTTGTTTGTTGTCGTTTTTGGGTTGGCGTTGCAAATAGAAACGGGTGGGGCACCTTACCCTTTGTTCTTTCTTTCTGGTCTGATTCCATGGGCATTTTTTTCAAATTCTCTCAATTACTCTATCCCGTCCTTAACTAATCATTATTCACTTATTACGAAAATTTATTTTCCTAGAGAGATAATCCCAATATCGGGCATTTTTGTTTTTTTCTTCGATTTTTTAATTTCATTCCTGATTTATATTCTTATGTTTTTTCTGTACGGTTATCATGTGGATTTCTATTTTTTTTATTTGGTGCCTCTGTTTGTTATTATGTTTGTCTATACTTTGACTTTAGCCTTGGTTTTGTCTTCACTCAACGTCTATTATCGAGATGTGAAGATGGCCTCAGGTTTTATTGTTCAAGTTTTGTTTTTTATTTCTCCCGTATTCTATACTTTGAAGACCGTAAAAAATGACTATGCATACATGATTTATCTCAATCCATTGTCTTATGTTATAGAGAGCATTCGTGATTTGACGCTGTATGGGAGTCCGCCGAACCTCTCCCTTCTAATGCTTTATTCAGTGGTTGTTTCTGGAGGTTTGTTGTTGGCTTGGCGTCTTTTTGTTAAAATGGAAGGTGCATTTGCCGATGTCATTTGACGCCGCTATTAAGTTTTGTGATGTCTGGAAAAAGTATTCACGACGGGAAATATTTCATCGTTCTTTGCGTGAAGATGCAATGGGGATGCTCGGTGCCTCAGGGGCAATGCAAGATGATCTCAAGGTTGACGAATTCTGGGCTCTCAGCAATTTGAACTTCGAGTTGAGTGCGGGAGATTGTGTCAGTTTTGAGGGGCATAATGGGTCTGGTAAAACTACGATTCTTAAATTGATATCCCGTGTAACCAGGCCGACGCGTGGTGGGGTGGATGTTTGCGGACGAGTGGCTCCTTTGCTTGAGGTAGGGCCTGGGTTTCATCCTGACTTGACGGGGCGCGAGAACATTTATATGAATGGAACAATCCTGGGAATGACGATTTCTGAAGTCCGCAATTTGGAAAGAAAGATAGTCGATTATGCTGAAATTGGTGAGTTCGTAGGTACACCGGTCAAGAAGTATTCTTCAGGCATGCTCATGCGGCTTGGATTTTCGATAGCGATACATAGTTCTTCAGATATTTTCCTCTTTGATGAAATATTTTCTGTTGCTGATTCTGATTTCAGGAAAAAATGTAAAGAGTCAATTGTCGACCTTTCACGTAATGGGAAGATAGTCATTCTTGTCAATCATGACCGAGAAAATTACGGATTTCAGCCTACTCGTTCTTTGGTTTTTGAACATGGTTATCTAATTGCTTCGTAAAATTTATTATGGCGGCGTTTATGTCGCTCAAAGTCTGATCCTGAGGCCCTTGAGGCGCTTGCCTCGGACTTTTGAGTTTCCTGTTTCTTCTGATTTTGCGAAACTTGTTGAGCAGTATCGTGAAGTATTGTTGTCCAGGGGAGGGAAGTGCTACATCCTTGGTAAGGGTCCGTCTTTGGAGTTGGTTGTGGGGCAGGATTTGTCCGATGGTTTACGTGTCTGTGTTAATGAATCATTTGCATTTGTTGGGCAGCCTGATTTAGTTTTCATGCATGATGATTCTGCATTGCCTGCTGCATCATCTGTTTTTGGATCTGGGGCATCCCTTGTTTTGCCTGCTCAGTTAAATGTAATTAGTGGTAAGCTCGATCTTGTCAATAGTTTTTGTAGTTCAGATCATATTGAGACTGTCTCTTATACACATCTCCG
>SDWK01000688.1 GCA_004195335.1 Shewanella sp. | reverse complement strand
GGTTAATGTTTAGTGCCGCTTTTCTTGCTGCAACCTTGTTACCCGGTGGATCAGAAGTTTTACTCGTTGCTATGATGAATGACGATAGCTCGATCTGGTTATCTTTCGTCATAGTAGCAAGTATCGGTAACACATTAGGGGCGATAACCAGCTATTATCTTGGAACCTTGGGCCGTTTTGCCCGCAGTCCGGAGGCGATGGCTAAGGGCCAGTATCGACGTTCACTCGCCTTGATTCAGAAGTATGGCTATTGGGCTCTGCTTCTCTCGTGGGCCCCGATTGTTGGAGACCTTTTGTGTTTATTTGCTGGATGGATGAAACTTCCGCTGATGAAATCGAGTCTGATGATATTAATTGGCAAGAGTATTCGTTACTTATTGGTGGCTGCATTAGCTCTGCATTGGTTGTAAGTATTAGGAGTATAAATTGAAAAAATGGATATTAGCTACAGCAATTACTGCGATTTTAGTTGGCTGTGTAAGCCAGCAACCGCAAATAAGTTTACCTACAGGTGTAACATTACTCGAAACGGTTAAAGTTGAAGAGTCACAGGTAGGCATTCCTTACAAAAAATATCTATTGTCCAACGGACTGACCCTTATCTTACATCAAGATAGCTCAGATCCCTTAGTGCATGTCGATGTGACTTACCATGTAGGTTCCGCCAGAGAGTTCGAAGGGCGTTCTGGTTTTGCCCACCTTTTTGAACACATGATGTTCCAGGGCTCAGAACATGTCGGAGATGAACAGCATTTTAAAACGGTGACCGAAGCGGGCGGAACGCTTAATGGTACGACAAACACCGATAGAACTAACTACTTTGAGACCGTGCCCAGTAATCAGTTGGAAAAGATGTTGTGGCTTGAATCTGATCGAATGGGATTTTTCCTGCCGGCCCTGACAGAGAAGAAGTTTGAAGTACAACGTGAAACAGTAAAAAATGAGCGGGCGCAACGAATTGATAATCAGCCCTACGGCCGTATGGGGGAACTGTTTAATCAGGCATTTTATCCTCAAGGGCATCAATATTCCTGGCCTGTGATTGGTTGGCCGGAAGATCTCGAACGTGCCGATGTCGATGATGTGAAGCAGTTCTTTCAGCGTTGGTATGGCCCTAATAATGCGACGCTAACGATAGGCGGTGATTTTGATGAGCTTCAGACCTTGGCGTGGGTTAACCAGTATTTTGGCGAGATCCCAAGAGGCCCTGAAGTCAATGCGGACGCTAAGCCGCTAGTCAAACTGGATAAAACTCGTTACATATCCATGGAAGACAGAGTACATCTTCCTTTGATACGTATTGGCTTTCCGACAGTCTATGCTCGTCATCCAGATGAAGCTGCACTCGATCTACTCTCTAATATTCTGGGGGGAGGCAAAACTTCACTATTTTATAAAAATTTAGTTAAAGATGGTTTCGCCGTTCAGGCTGGTGTGAGTCATCCTTGTCAGGAGTTGGCTTGTCAGTTCTCAATGTATGCTCTGGCGAATCCGGCTAAAGGAGGGCAACTTGCGGATCTTGAAAAGCGGATGCTAGAGTCAATCGATGAGTTTGAGCAACGTGGTGTGACCGATGATGATCTTAAGAAAGTAAAGGTTCAGTTTGAGGCCAGTACGATATTCGGTCTTCAGAGTGTGTCTGGCAAAGTGTCGACACTCGCGTTCAACCAGACCTTTTCAAGCAATCCGGATATGATATCCTCAGATTTGAAACGTTACGCTAACGTAACCAAAGCCGATGTGATGCGGGTTTTTAATCAATATATTAAAGATAAACCTATGGTCGTTATGAGTGTGGTTCCTGAGGGACAAAGACAACTCATTGCCCATGAAGATAACTTTAATGCGCCTGCATTAAATGTGTCTGAGGTTGCCGTTGAAGGTGTAACTGATTATCAACAGATCTCTTCATCATTCGATCGTACTAAGATGCCAAAAATGGGGGCCTCTGTGGTACTTAAATCCCCTAAGATTTGGACGGGTCTGCTGGCTAATGGTATTGAGGTCTCTGGTACCGAGAGCGAAGAGACCCCAACAGTTGAACTCGTTATCTACCTCAATGGGGGTCACAGACTCATTCCTGTCGATAAGGCCGGTTTAGCAGGGTTAACGGCTTCTATGCTGAATGAATCGAGCCAGAAAAAAAGTGCTGAAGAGCTTGCTCAAGCGTTGGAGATGTTAGGCAGTAGTGTCAGCTTTGGAGCGAGTACTTATCAAAGTTACATTAAGGTCACGAGTCTAACTTCTCATTTAGATGAAACCTTAGATATCGTCAGGGAGCGTTTATTTGAACCTGGGTTTAAAGTGGCCGATTTTGAGCGACTCAAGCAGCAACAGCTTCAAAGTTTGCAGCATATGATGTCGGATCCTAGCTATCTGGCTAATACCGCATTTGATGGTTTACTTTACGGCAATGCCAATCCACTTGGTGTGAGCAGTAGTGGCACCTTAAAGACCGTTTCGTCTCTGACGTTAGAGGATATCAAGGCCTTCTATCAACAGCAATATAGTGCGGGTAATGCGCAAATAATTGCCGTTGGTAACCTTAGTGAGTCTGAGCTCCTAGGCAAATTAACCCGCTTTTCTCATTGGGAAGGAAAGAGAACACCGTTACCTGAGTTAGATAAGCTGCCGAAGTTAGCTGGCGGCACTATTTACATTCTGGATAAGCCTGGTGCCGCTCAGTCTGTCATCAAGATAGGCAAGCGAGCTTTAGCCTATGACGTTACGGGTGACTTTTATAAATCTTACCTGATGAATTACCCGTTAGGGGGGGCCTTTAATAGTCGTATTAACCTTAATCTGCGCGAAGATAAAGGTTATACCTATGGTGCGAGGAGTTATTTTTCCGGTGGCAGTGAACTGGGCGTGTTTGTCGCTCAGGCCAATGTCCGCAGTGATGTGACATCACAGGCTCTTGTTGAATTCTTTAAAGAGATTAAGACATATCGCCAATCCGGGATCACAGACGGAGAACTTGCTTTCATGAAGGCTTCGGTTTCTCAAGGAAAAGCGCTCGATTACGAAACGCCTTACCAGAAAGCCGGCTTCTTGCGCCTCATTCAACGTTATCATCTCGATGCTAACTTTACGGACCAACAGACAGAGATCACTCAGAGTGTGACCAAAACTGAGCTTAACCATCTGGCCAAAGAACAGTTAGATCTCGATGAGATGGTGGTGTTAATTGTGGGAGATAAGGCGGCGATAGAGGCGGATATTAAAGCACTTGGATATCCGGTGAAAACTTTAGAGTTGTAATATTCGAAATTGACCATATATCTAGAGATATAAAATAGCGGTATCTGTAATCGATATTCAGATACCGCTTTGCTTTATGACTCAATAGAGAGTTAACTAGCTAGATAGAAATGTTAGCCTTTAAATGCTTTACTGAAAGTAATGAAGGGCTAGGCTGGCCTTACTCGTATAAGTAAATGATGATGAAACTAGAGAATAAAATATTGAACTCTTTCAATGAACTGATTGGACATCTCTCTGATTCTGAGGGGCGTAATGCACTAAAGGGAATGCAGCGTGGAATTGAACGCGAAGCATTGAGAATCAATAGCTCTGGGTACCTTGCTACTGACAGTCATCCTGAGGCGCTAGGCTCTGCATTAACTCACCCTAGGATCACTACAGATTACAGTGAATCTTTGCTCGAGTTTATTACTCCTGTTTTCAACGATATCGATAGTTTACTCGATGATCTGACCTATACTCATGCGTTCACTGTCCAGAATTTAGATAGCCAGCGCCTCTGGCCTGTCAGTATGCCCTGTTATGTGGGGGATGTGACTGAGATTCCTATTGCTGATTATGGTTCATCAAATGCGGGCCAAATGAAGCGCTTATACCGAAAAGGCTTAACCTATCGTTATGGCGCGCAAATGCAGATTATTTCCGGTGTGCATTTTAATTTTTCGGTGTCAGATACTTTGTGGGACAAGCTTTATAACTTAAGTGATACTCAAGTCCCTAAGAGCGATTTCATTTCTGAATCTTATCTGGGACTTATTCGTAATTACCGCCGCATGGTCTGGGTGTTACCCTATCTATTTGGTGCATCTCCAGCCCTGTGCAGCTCATTTATTAAAGATCAACAGACTGATATCGAATTTGAGAAGATGGGTAAGGGAACATTATACCTGCCTTACGCCACCTCACTGAGGATGAGCGATCTCGGATACACGAATAAAGAGCAAGAGCAGTTAGACATTAGCTATGATTCCCTCGAACAGTATCTGCAAGGGATGAACAGGGCGATAAATATGCCGTCTGCTATTTTCGAGAAGATAGGCGTTAAGGTGGATGGCGAATTTCGTCAACTGAATGCAAACGTACTCCAGATTGAAAATGAATTTTACTCGCCGATACGTGCTAAACGTGTGGCTTTAGGTGATGAAAAACCTTCAGAATCACTTGCTCGGGCTGGTATCGAATATATCGAAGTCAGGGCGTTGGATGTGAACCCGTATAGCCCGGTGGGTATTGAGGCATCACAGATCCGTTTTCTCGACTTATTCTTAATGTATTGTCTGCTAAATACATCGGCTAAATCCGACTCTGTGCAAGAAAATGAAATTGCAAATAACCTTAATCGGGTGGTTTTAGAGGGTCGAAGACCTGGTCTTGAGTTAAGTCGAAATGGTGAGTCGGTCCTACTTTCAACCTGGATGAGTGAGATGTTCGATGAGCTGAAAAAACTGGCGTCGTTACTCGATAGTGAAGGAAAACATCACTATCGTGATGCACTGGACAGATGGAAAAGTGCGGTAACAGAACCTGATTTAACCATCTCGGGCCAGATCATGAAAGAGCTCAATCGTTCTCAGATCGATCACGGCTGTTGGGTCAAAAAATTAGCCGAGGAATATCATGATACGTTGAGTCAGTACTCCCTATCAGAGGAAGTTTTGCTGCAGTATCAGCAAGCGGCTAGCCGTTCTTTAGAGCAGCAAAAAAAGATAGAGTCAGAGTCGACTCAAAACTTTGAGGAGTATTTAGCTGATTATTTTAACGATGACAGCATCTCATATGATAGCTCAAGGGTTGCAAGTTCTGTATGACCCGCTGGTGCTCAAGGTTTACATCGCTTCTGCTAGCTAGCTTAGTGCTGTTATCTGGCTGTGCTTCACAGCCAGATAACAGTCTGCAATGTGGCATCGTTTCGGGTTATCTCGAGCCGGATGCTAATCAGGATCTCTATCGTGTTGTTGTTACCCATCTCAACGGCAAGCCTGTGATATCTAAGCCTAACTATCGACTTCACCCTGGTGTGTATGAGTTTACTCTCGCGGAGTTAATCAGTGCGCCACTGTTGAAAGTAAAGCTTGCTGCAAGAACGCCAAAAGTGCTCTCGATAACCGTAGAAGCTGAGCAAAGATATCATTTAGCAGCCAAGTTCAATACCGACAAACGCTATCGGGGCAACGACACCGGGTATTGGCAACCAGAAGTCTGGCTTCAGGAGCACCATGAATGCGAATGATCTCATCCTGAGTCATTGATATTTTATCATTTATCCATGCTGAATTAGAGTAGGTAAACTGAGGCTTATCGAATAGATATTTTATGAGTGTCGATGGGGGTGACTTGCTGGATCTTAGTTTCGATATTCAGATGGATATGTTCGTGTCACTTCCCCTCTATTTTTAACAGACGTTAATTGCTTCTTTTTTCTATCAATGTGACACTATTACTTTGATAATTTTGCTCTTTGGTCTTTGCACATATGAAATTGTATTCGGTGTTAATTTCAGCTTGTTTAGTATTATTTATTTCGGGCTGCGCCACCTCTCCTCCTAAAGAACCTGAAAATTTATGCTCTATCTATAAAGAGAACCGTTCCTGGTATAAAGCTGCCAAAAATACTCAAGAGAAGTGGGGGGTGCCGGTGCATGTTCCTCTGGCTATGATGTATCAGGAGAGCTCTTTTAAACATAATGCCGCACCTCCGATGGAATATTTCCTTGGCTTTATCCCGATAGGACGGGCGAGTGATGCCTATGGTTATGCACAGGCCAAGACGATGACATGGGATGATTATGTCAAAGAAACCGGAAACTCTTGGTCCAGTCGAAGTGATTTTGATGATGCCATGGATTTTATGGGCTGGTTTATCTATAAAACTAACAAAATCAACGGTGTTTCTAAATGGGACGCCAGAAATCAGTACCTGAATTATCATGAAGGTTGGGGCGGCTACAAGCGTAAGACATATAATCAGAAAGCCTGGTTGATTAAAGTGGCTAAAAAGGTCGACGATAGGTCGAAACGCTATGCGGCCCAATATCGTACTTGTCAGGAAGATCTCGATTCATCTTGGTTATGGCGTTTGTTTTTTGGTTAATCAGTCTCAATATCCAGCCGTTATTTAAGACTAAGCCTCGTACTAAACGGGGCTTTTTATTATCTATCAAAGCCTATCAAAAGTGCCGAAGTGGCGAATGCTGAAATGAGGTGCCGGCTAAGCTAAATCGGGAATTATATCTATTTGATTAAGAGCGGGTACCTCAGTTAAGCGCATTTTTTACTGCGTTTATGATCATACATGCCGATATCAGCAGTGCGAAAGGCCTGTTGCAAGTTATTTCGATATTCGGCAACCCCATAACTGAAATGAACCTTCGTCAGTTCATTATTGAGTTTCCGTTGGATTTCGGCTAAGTCAGCAAGAATGGTTTCCAATGGACCATGGCATAGGGCAATAAACTCATCGCCACCATAACGTGCGACGAGTTGGTGTTCGTGCCAATAGCACTTTAATACTTGTGCCAGTGTGCTTAAGGCGTGATCACCCGCTTGATGTCCGCCACTGTCGTTGATCTGTTTCAAGTTATCTAAGTCTATAAGTATCAGATAGCTGCCAAAGTGAGGTTTGATAATCCAGTGTTCTAGCCGCTCTTCGAAGCGTTTACGATTGTAGAGAGAGGTCAGGCTATCGTAGTTGGCTAACGTTTGGATTTGGCGTGTTTTTTGATACAAGGCGATAGCGTTTTCGGCTTCATGGGTCAAAATGCTGACAAGATTACGGTCGTAGTGACCAAAGGCTTTGGTCACGCTGCTGTCTAAATTGATCATCGCATACAGCTTTCCGTCAATCCGAATTGGACTTGAAAGGGTTGAGCGGATAGGGCTGTCAGGCGCGGTCAGAAGGAGCGCCTGTTCTGCATCGGTTAATGAACTATGGGAGTTAATATTCTCTATATTATCAATGACGACGACTTTATCGCAGCGTCCTTCGGTCAATCGGAATTCGAAAGACTGCTCCAGATGAAATTTAACTTGCCGTAATTTATCTATATTGATGCCAACCGCCGATTCGAACTGGAGTTGCTGATTATTGGGATCGACTCGGATGATACTTCCCATCTCGGCCCCTTCAATGCTGCTCACGGCTTTTTTCAGCAAAGCATCTAAGAATGCCTGTTCATTTTTATAGTGACTGGCCAGGTTGACGAGTTCGAAGGTGGTGTTATTGATATGCACTATCTGTTGCAGGTGTAACCATAGACGGTTTAATCGTCCTTGATGCAAGTAGTAACTCAGGCTATAGCCCAAAGTGTAGATACTGGAGATCAAAAGTAGCTTTAAGAGTAAATCGGTATCTAAAGTTGAATCAAAAAATGTCAGCCAAGTGATAAATAAGAGTAATAGTGGTGCACCGAGCAGACCAAAGTGAAACTTCAGATCTAAGCTATCAATTTGTTTCTTCTTCAGACCGTCTGTTTCTGTCACTTTGGTTATTCTATCCATCGTAAACCTGTTTACTTTGTTTAAATTGCCTTTTTCACCGGCATTTCGGAAAATTTATTACCTGATTGTAAATGAAAATCAGCATTTTTTTTACCTCTTATGGTGATAATAAATCAATAAGCGGGTTTTAAAAGAGTGTTATGTCTCATTGATAATGCCAGATTATAAATACTATTGATTTAAATGGTTATAAATCTGTATCAATAAGTTATTTGCAGTGTAATAAGCGCTAGGCGATAATCACGACCTGGCTTGGGGGAGCCGTTGACTCTAGGCGTAAATTTTATTGTTAAGTCATCCTGATATGCAGTTTCAAACTTGTGAATAAATAGGGAGTATTTCTGGCTTTTTACCGGGATAAACACTCAAATTCACGGCTGAATATTGAACTGTTTCAAGTTTGAATACTTGGAAGTCGCTCTTTTGTAACTCGCATTAGAAGGTGGCTTACCTATATAATACGCCCAAAAATAAAAGTAATACCCTACATAAGGAATAAAAATGAGCAAACCATTTGTTGCAGTGTTAATGGGATCTGATTCTGATCTACCCACCATGCAAGCTACCCTAGATGTGCTAAAAACATTCAATATTCAATTTGAAGCTAAGGTCACCTCTGCTCATCGTACGCCTGCGGCGACTCATGCATACGTGACAGATGCTGAAGCACGTGGCTGTAAAGTGTTCATCTGTGCTGCTGGCCTCGCGGCTCATTTAGCGGGTGCCGTTGCCGGTATCACGACTCGTCCAGTTATCGGCGTACCAATCGATTGTGGTCCATTGCAGGGCCATGATGCACTGTTATCAACAGTGATGATGCCTGGCGGTGTTCCTGTTGCTACCGTGGCTATCGGTAGTGCTGGTGCTAAAAACGCGGGTTATTTAGCCGCACAGATGCTTGCCGTTGCTGATGATGTATTAGCGCTTAAGGTTAAAGAGGAGCGTGCAATATCGGCCGAGGCTGTTCAGGCTAAAGATGCCAAGCTTCAAGAAAAACTGGCTAACGCTTGAACTGATTGAAACCATTAAAAAAACGCCATTGAGTCTTAGACTCGATGGCGTTTTTTATTGCCGCTTATTAATTATTGGTATGCCGACCTAAGGCTTCTCTTAAGGTCGGATAGAAATACAATAAGCCGTCGATAGGTTGCACCTTCGCTCTTGCCAGTGTTCTGATTGGTTGAAATTGTAGATCGGCAATAACTAGATGAGTATTTGTCAGTCTTAAATTTTCTATCAGTTTATTTAATGCCGCTAATCCACCAGCATCGAGAATCGATACGCCATCCATATAAAGGACGACGGTCTGTCGATGCTTGGACAGCAGCGTTATTTCTGAAAAGATCGCGTCGGCTGCGGCAAAAAATAGTGGTCCGTTAATTTTTAATACCAACCAATTATCCGCAATGGGTTTGTCGATATATCGTCTATTTTGGCTGATATCGTAAAGCCTGGTCATCTCGGCTATCTCCTTCATAAAGAGCAGTGCTGCCAGCACTATTCCGACTGTGATGGCGATGACCATGTCAAAAATCACCGTCAGAGAGAAGCAAGTGAGAAAGACAATGATGTCACTGCGAGGTGCCGACTTAAGAAGATGAAGGGCTTTGGGAGCTTCGCTCATGTTCCAGGCGACCACTAAGAGTAGCGAAGCCATCGCCGGCATGGGTAAATAAGCCAGAATGTTAGCGAGTGAGATTAATCCAATCAAGAGTACCAGAGAATGGATGATACCCGATATCGGGCTATAGGCTCCCGCTTTTACGTTGGCTGCACTCCTGGCTATTGCGGCCGTCGCGGGGATCCCGCCAAAGAAGGGGGCGATGATATTGCCGATGCCCTGGCCCAAAAGCTCGCTGTTTGCGCTATGGCGTTTACCCGTCATGCCATCTAACACCACAGCACACAAAAGTGATTCAATAGCCCCTAGCATGGCAATGGCGAAGGCGCTGGGAAGCAGTGCCTGAACCATACCCCAGCTGAGTCCCAGCGGTGAACCATCTGCACCATTTTGCAACCACGGGAGTTCGAAGGTAGGCAGAAAGGGAGGGATCCCCATACCGATCCCACCATCTGCTAATGAGTAATGAAAACGTGTCCCTATGGTGTCAATCTCTGCGCCATGACTGTTTAACAATAAGGCCAGTAAGCTACCGACTATGATTGCGGGGAGGTGTGACGGGATCTGAGTCTTAAACTTTGGCCATATCAACATGACCAAGAAGGTGACGATTGCAACGACAGTACTGGCGCCATCGGCCGAAGGCATGGCCAATATCAGGGTATGTATCTTACCGACAAAGTGCTCAGGTAGGCTCGTAACCGAAAGACCAAAAAAATCTTTCAGTTGCAAAACGGCGATAACCACCCCAATCCCGCCGGTAAAGCCGAGTGTGACAGGCTCTGGGATATACTGAATGAGACGACCTAGCTTTAATAGTGACATGAGCACTAAGATTACCCCTGACATGACAGTAGCCATAAGCAGGCCAGCTAAACCGAACTCTTGTGCTATGGGGTAAAGAAGGACAACAAATGCGGCTGTCGGTCCGGAAATACTATATCGGGAGCCGCCAGTTAGGGCGATGATGAAACCGGCAACAATGGCAGTATAAAGGCCGTATTGAGGAGGCACTCCACTTGCGATGGCGAGTGCCATCGCTAATGGTATAGCAATGATCCCGACCGAAATACCAGCAAGAATATCTTGTTGAAGATTTTTTAAGCTGTAGCCATTCTTAATACAAGAATGATATATCGCATGGCCAAGCGTTAATGAGAAAAGATGGGCTCTATGTGGCACGTTAAATCGCCTTGAGTGAGATTAGAGAATGGGTTGGTAATACGTTAAACGCCTATTGCTATGGCAGGTGCCCTGTGAAACTGATTTTTGTGATGCAGGTAATAATCATATTCTTTGGTGAGTATTGTTGGTAAATCATGTTGGCAAGTATTGTGAAAAATTAAACTTGTTGCTATTAGGCAAAAGTAGCACAAAATGTGATTTTAAAATGTGATGCATACCACTTGCATATTTATAGTGTGATCAATTTGGAGATTTGAAACTGCTATCAGTTATCAATGGCTATGCCAAGGCCTGTCCATTAATGTGAAGTTTGAACGCGCCGTTAAAAAATTTTGAACTGCGTTTAACCCTTTCCTTATGTTCTGCCGTTTATAGCTATAACGGTATTAAAATCTTGGCCATAAAATTCGGCGAAACCAAGCTGGAAACTTCTATTGAACTTATACTATTAGACAAACTTGTACCGGGAAGGCAAACTTTCCAACAGGAATGAATCTATGTTCGTCTTCCTATGTTGCGGGATGGACAGACGAGTTGAATTGAAGATAGCTTGGAGAAATGTGTGGCTGAAGCGTTAGAGCAGGATAAGTCGACAGAAACGGAGGCTGATCAACGTTTAATGTTGCAATATGCCGCAGGTGATTCATCGGCTTTTGAGTCTTTGTATCAAAAGCATAAGGGCGGCTTATATCGATATTTCGTCCGCCAAACAGGCGATCAGCAACTTGCCGAAGACCTGTATCAAGAAACCTGGGGCCGCGTAATAAAGGCCGCTTCGAGTTATGAAACCAGCGCTAAATTTACGACCTGGTTATATCGTATCGCACATAATTTGCTGATTGATCATGTTCGGGCGGTGAAGCCGGTCGATCTGTTCAGTGACGCATTTAGTGAAGAGCAGGAGTGCGACAACCTGATGCCAT
The DNA here is from genome assembly GCA_004195335.1 of Shewanella sp. Classification (GTDB taxonomy): domain Bacteria; phylum Pseudomonadota; class Gammaproteobacteria; order Enterobacterales; family Shewanellaceae; genus Shewanella. The sequence goes on along the minus strand of SDWK01000688.1, from coordinate 2,404 downwards.
CGGATCAATTCTCTCCCGATAGCGCATTGGAGGAGAATATTAAAGCTAATCTGCTAAGACGGTGTATAGACTTGTTGCCCACAGTGCAAAAAGAGACATTTTTACTCAGCATGGAGGCGGGGTTTACCGCAGTGGCCATTGCAGAGATCGTAGACGTTACACTTGAGGCGACGAAAAGCCGGATTCGATACGCCAATAAGGCATTGAAAGAGTGTGTTATGAATAAATGGCAGGAGGTCGACAATGAAAGATGAACACACTGATAAACCTGCTCAATTCGACACAGAACTTCAGCGTTGGTATTGCAAGATAAAGCAGGAACAACCAGACCAGGAGCTCGATGATAAAATCATCGCGATGGCGAATCGAGCGACAGATGGCGCATCGAAAGATAATGTGGTGCGAGTGGAACATAGTTTTTGGCGTCAGTATCGCTGGCCCTTATCTTCTGCAGCCTCGGTAATGCTAGTTGTTACTGTATTGCTCATCAACCCAGATGCGCCTCAAGAGATACTGCGTGATGATGCCATGCCTATGATGATGCAGATGAGTGAGCCTGTGGATGTTCAGGGCGGACAGGACAGTGAGGAGCAGACTCTAAAGGCCGTAGCACCAAGAAGTATGTCAGTGAAACCTGATGGGGGAAGTTCGGATGTTAAGGGCTCCGCGACCGAGCAAGCCACTTCGCAAGCTTCTGAACCACTTAATCAGAAGGGATCCTCTTACCGACTTAGTGATACCGTTGAGAAACAGCCAACTTTAATTAAGAGTTCGACACAACGTGAAGCCATGATTAGTGCCAAGCAAGCATTGAATCATTTAGCTCAGCTGGTGGAGAGTAAACAGTGGATCGAGGCGAAAAAGCTGGCTCTGAAGATAGATAAACAGTATCCACAGCTTAGGGACCCAAGTCATCCCCAGCATCAAAGCTGGAATGAGCTGCAGGCATTACTTAAGCAACACTAGTTCATTTCTCTGAGACGGCGGTTATCGGCTCGATAGCTGCCGTTTTACTTTTTCATGTAGTGGTGACGAAGCTCAGTCGGAAACTTCTCTATCGCGTATCTGAGCATGACTCTCGGCATCTGCTTATTATGTTGATTTAAAAATGCCTCCAACCTTGTTCGGTCTCGTTTTCCTACCTCTCTAAGCATCCAACCCACTGCTTTATGTATAAGATCGTCAGGATCGGTGAGCAGTTTTTCACTGAGCCTGATGATGTCATCAAAGTCATTATTTCTGATAAAGGTGAAGCAGCTGATAATCGCTACGCGGCGTTGCCAGAGTGTGCCATTTTCAGCGAGTTGATGTAGCGTATCTCTCGAGCGATTGAGCAGATAGGGGCCAACAATTTTATGGGCCGAGCAGTCTACGATATCCCAATTATTGATAAATGCATGGTTCGCAAGATAGAGATGGCATATCTCCTCTCTGCCTGCTTCATCGGCCCTATTAAAATTTTCTACTAAGGCCAATGTGGCGAATAGACGGATCTCATGAAACTCACTACGAATAAGTTGAGTTATAGTGTCGAGGGGGAGAGGTGATAGGGCTTTTACTCTGGCACGGATGACGGGCACCCTAATGCCGATAAATTTATCTCCGGCGCCATATTCCCCTATGCCGGTTTTGAAGAATCCCTGAGCGTGTCGGGCAATATGGATATCACCCGATTCCAAAAAGTGAGCGGTTATTTCAGCGGCATTCATTTTTATCACAGTCCCTTAAACCTATTTGCTCGAGCCTCTTAAGCCTATTTTATCCGAGCCCCTTAAACCAATCCCAAACTCCAAGCGAGGTCCCCTCGAGTAGATCTATGCCTAAAGCCGATTTGAGAAGGTATAGAGCCAATAAACCAAGCAGTACACTGATGCATAAAAACAGCAAGATTAACCCCATAAACATCAGTAATGAGGCGTGTTTCTCCCGACGAGTATAGGCTCTTCGATTCTTTCCCAATAGAAATACATAATAAAATCGCCAACGTACGAAGGTGATGGCGAATGTACCTCTTTTATCGATGAAATGTTTTCCCCAGGTTCGATCGCCTAAGGCAACCCTCAGCCCTTGAAGTTGTTGTTCAGAGTAGCTGTCTGCAATGTCATCGGGTAGTTTACCGAGTAATCTTTTAATGACCGGATCTTGCCTGACCGAAGTCGGTAGTTCATCGCTGAAGCGCTTAATATCTGCAGATATTGAACTGGGTTTACCTATTTTCTCCTCACTATATTCCATCTATGAGTCCGCTTTTGGGTCAACTGTCTATTGAGTATAGCTAGCAGGTAAACGACAAAGACAACTTGTACACATTTGCTAATAATTATTGTGCAATATTTTACTGTTGCTTTAAGAAAAGTTTGCTACCTTGTTGACCTTGAAACTGTGAAACTGTGAAACCTGAAAA
>SDWK01000906.1 GCA_004195335.1 Shewanella sp. | reverse complement strand
GTGTTTATCAATACGGGTTTTCTTGACCGAACCGGTGATGAAATACATACCTCTATGCACGCAGGACCTTTTGTTCCCAAGACTCAGATGAAGCAGCAAGCCTGGATTAATGCCTACGAAGATTGGAACGTCGATATTGGTTTGGCCTGCGGTTTGCCAGGAAAAGCGCAGATAGGAAAGGGGATGTGGGCGATGCCCGATGAGATGGCTGCGATGTTAGCTCAAAAAGGGGCTCATCCAAACGCTGGTGCGAATACGGCATGGGTACCATCTCCCAATGGAGCAAGCTTACACTCTTTGCATTACCATCAGATCAATGTACAAGATCGCCAACAGATACTTGCCCAACGTGAGCGGGCAAGTTTGGATGATATATTGACGATTCCACTGCTAGAGAACCCGGCAGAACTGACTCATGAACAGATCCAACGAGAACTCGACAATAACGCGCAGGGAATTTTAGGTTATGTGGTGCGCTGGATCGATCAAGGGATAGGGTGTTCGAAAGTACCGGACATTAACGATGTTGGCTTAATGGAAGACAGGGCAACGTTAAGGATTTCATCTCAACATATCGCTAATTGGCTCCAACATGAGATCTGTACTAAGGAGCAGGTGTTCGCTTCAATGCATAAGATGGCGCGGGTTGTCGACAAGCAAAATGAAGCCGATAGTCAGTATGTTAATATGGCGCCTGATTTTGACGGTATTGCTTTTAAAGCGGCTTGCGATCTGATTTTTAAAGGAAAAGAACAACCGTCTGGATATACTGAACCCTTATTGCATGCCTATCGTATTGAGGCCAAGTCTCGCTAGTTCCATAAAAAACTAAAGTCTCGTAAAGGCGAAGTTTCTGATTCAGAGCCTAAGCTTAGAAAATGCCCCGACGGCTAGTTGGGGCATTTTTGAGAATACCATTAGCCAGCATCTCTCCATTGCCATTGATCGCGGTCATACTTCTTCACAAAAATGCAGTCATTGTTTATCTAAATATTGCTTTGTTGTTACATTCCTTTTACGCTCAAATGAATTAGAGCTTTTACTCTAAAGTTGTTTTTACTTGAAATTAGTTTTTTCGAAATGTTAATAATGACGGAGCTGGTATGACTGAGAAATTGCAGGTTGAAGATGTGGATGTTTATGTTGAGGGTATAGGTGATGAAACCATAGTGATGGTTCACGGCTGGCCGGATACTTACCGAGTTTGGGATAAGCAAGTTGAGGTCCTCAAAGATAAATATCGATGTGTTAGATTTACCTTGCCCGGTTACGACAAAAGCAAACCCAGACGAGCGTACGATTTGAAAGAGATCGTGCAACTGATCAATACCATTGTCGACAAGGTTGGTAATGGTAAGCCTGTGACATTGATGCTCCATGACTGGGGATGTTTTTTTGGTTACCAGTTCTACATGAACTATCGAGAAAAAGTCACTAGAATCATCGGAGTGGATATTGGTGATGCGGGCTCTAAAGAGCATGTGTTGTCGGCCAAAGTTAAAGCGTTTATGTTTGGTTATCAGATGTGGTTGGCAGCGGCATGGAAAATTGGCGGTAAATTGGGTGATGCCATGACGCGTAAGATGGCTAAACTGCTTCATGCGCCCGGAGACCCCGAATCTATTACCTCATCGATGACCTATTCCTATTATTGGAAGTGGAGTCATGTGTTAACAGGACGCTCACTGGAGCATCTTCCTCTGGAAATCACTTGCCCATTACTCTTCATGTATGGTGAAAATAAGCCCGGCATGTTCCACTCTACACCTTGGATTGAAAAGATGGCCAGCGACAAAAGAAACAGAATAGAGCCATTTCAAACAAGGCACTGGGTAATGATTGAGGCGCCCGAGCGGTTCAACAACATCCTGTTAGATTGGCTAGGGAAGAAAGATTAGGTTATATCGATAGGTATCACACCGTTTATAATTAGATAAACAAAAGGCCAGTTACTTAATGTAACTGGCTTTTAATTATTTCAAATCTTACTCAGTGAGTTAATTGTTCAGTGAGTTTATTTGTCGCTGTATGCAGTACCATAGAAACTTGCCAGCAATACCTGCTTAAGCTCTTTGATTAGCGGATATCGTGGGTTAGCCCCGGTGCATTGATCATCGAAGGCGTCTTCAGCTAGCTCGTCGAGTTTTGCAAGGAAGTCGGCTTCGTTGACTCCAGCTTCTTGGATCGAAGCCGGAATGCCAATCGTCTTCTTGAGCTGATCGATTTCTTCAATGAGTGCTTCAACTTTTTCTTCATCAGTTGTTCCGCCTAGGTTTAAATATTCTGCAATTTTTGCGTAACGGCAAAGTGCCTTGGGACGGTCATACTGGCTGAAGGCCGCTTGTTTTGTTGGCATGTCCGTTGCGTTGAAACGGATCACATTATTAATTAATAATGCATTGGCCAAACCATGAGCAAGGTGGAACTCGGCGCCTAACTTATGGGCCATCGAGTGACAGATTCCCAAGAACGCGTTAGCAAAGGCGATACCCGCAATGGTAGCTCCGTTATGCACCTTTTCGCGTGCAACTGGGGCTGCTGCGCCGAAATTGTAAGAATCAGGAAGGTGCTTAAATAGTAGACCCAAGGCCTGAAGTGCCTGACCATCGCTGTATTCGTTGGCCATCACGCTTACATAGGCTTCGAGTGCATGGGTTACCGCATCGATGCCACCAAAAGCAGTTAAAGATTTTGGCATGTCCATGACAAGGTTCGGATCAACAATTGCCATATTAGGGGTTAACTGATAATCGGCAATCGGATACTTCATGCCGGTTTTTTCATCGGTGACAACAGCGAAAGGTGTCACTTCTGAACCCGTACCTGAGGTCGTAGGAATGGCCACCATCTGCGCTTTCACACCCAGTTTAGGGAATTTATAGATACGCTTACGAATATCCATAAAGCGTAGTGCCAAATCGGCAAAGTCTACATCGGGATGCTCATACATGACCCAGATTATTTTCGCTGCATCCATAGGAGAACCGCCGCCAAGTGCAATAATCACGTCGGGCTGGAAGCTTTGAGCCATCTTAGCGCCTTGAGTGACAATGGCTAAGGTTGGATCGGCTTCCACTTCGTAGAAAATTTCGGTTTCAAGACCTTGGGCCTTTAAGATTTTAATCGTCTCATCACAGTAACCATTATTAAATAGGTATTTATCAGTAACGATCAGGGCGCGTTTTTTATCGCTCAACTCTTCTAGCGCAATAGGTAGGCAACCGCGACGGAAGTAAATTGAAGAAGGTAGCTTGTGCCACAACATATTTTCAGCCCTCTTAGCGACCATTTTTTTATTGATTAAGTGACTTGGACCCACGTTTTCAGAGATTGAGTTACCTCCCCAAGAACCACACCCCAGTGTAAGTGAAGGCGCTAGCTTAAAGTTATAAAGATCGCCAATACCACCCTGCGACGCTGGGGTGTTAATCAATATTCGCGCAGTCTTCATGCGGAAACCAAATGCCATCACGCGATCTGTTTGTGTATCTTGATTGGTGTACAGACCCGATGTATGACCAATACCACCCAATGTCACTAGCGCTTCGGCTTTATCCATGGCCTCTTCGAAGTCTTTAACTCGATACATACCCAACAATGGCGATAGTTTTTCATGAGCAAATGCTTCAGCTTCAGAAACATCTTCCACTTCCCCGATCAACACCTTAGTCCAGCTCGGAACTTCGATATCAGCCATCGCGGCGATGGTTACAGCGCTTTGTCCGACGATATCGGCATTGAGGCCTCCATTTTTTAAGATGACACTTTGCATCGCAGCGGTTTCATCTTTAGATAAGATATAGCCGCCATGTGTAGCAAAGCGTTCCTTAACGGTATCGTATATCTCATCGACAATCACGACGGCTTGCTCAGAGGCACAGACCACGCCGTTATCGAATGTTTTAGACATTAAGATAGAGCTTACAGCACGTTTAATATCAGCCGTTTCATCGATGACAATTGGCGTATTACCTGCGCCAACACCAATAGCAGGCTTTCCTGAAGAGTAGGCCGCTTTAACCATTCCTGGGCCGCCAGTTGCCAAGATAAGGTTAATCTTGTCGTGGGTCATCAACTGATTTGACAGGGCGACACTAGGCGCGTCGATCCAACCGATAATATCTTTAGGTGCACCGGCTGCGACCGCTGCATTTAATACTATTCTTGCTGCTGTAGTCGTGGATTCTTTAGCGCGAGGGTGAGGTGAGAAAATGATACCGTTGCGAGTTTTTAGGCTGATCAAGGCCTTGAAAATGGCTGTAGATGTTGGGTTTGTGGTTGGCACAATGCCACAAATAATACCGACAGGTTCGGCTATCGTAATGGTACCGAATGTTGGATCTTCATCCAAAACTCCACATGTCTTCTCATCTTTGTATTTGTTGTAGATGTATTCGGATGCAAAGTGATTCTTAATCACTTTGTCTTCAATCACACCCATACCTGTCTCATTGGCAGCCATCTTAGCTAATGAGATCCTGGCATCTGCAGCGGCAAGAGCGGCAGCTCGAAATATTTTATCTACTTGCTCTTGGCTGAAATTGGCATATTCGGCCTGAGCAGCTGCTACACGTTGTACAAGAAGATCGAGTTCTTGTTCATTTGTCACAGTCATTATATGTTCCTCGAAAAAAATTTAGCAAAATTTAGTTATTTGGCTAAATCATCTCCCTGGAGAAAAATTACACCCAAACGCTGATCTTAACCGTGATCATATCCACAGATCTGGCCGCATCTGTAATAAAATAACGATGTTAACAA
>SDWK01000652.1 GCA_004195335.1 Shewanella sp. | reverse complement strand
GACAGTGGCTTCGTATTCACCAACAAACTTAAGATCTCGGCTCGCAGTACAACTTCCAACGGGTTTGTAGAGGCGTTCACAAGTTTTGTAGTCAGGCAATCTGGCACTATCAGTTGCGGTTGTAAGTACCGTCGTGTTTGTGCATTCAAAAAACTCATTGTTAAAGACATCACTTACGACTTGTTTTGTAAGGTCAAAAACTGGGTCATGGAGCATACTTGGACGACTAGAAGATGTTTCTCTTAAAAAACGGTAGGCTTCACCTGTCTGTGAGTCTTCATCAGACAACCGGTCAACCGCTGACTGCGCTGATGCTTCAAAGGCAGAATCATCACCAAACAGGCCATCCGTGTCCGCTGCGCTCGCTCCCTCTCCTGTATTTATGAAAATTTCTGAGGTAGTAATGCTCTGTCCGTCGTACTGGAACACGCCACCATTAGACGTAGAATTCCCGCTCGGCACTCCCGCTCTACCAAACGACTGGCCCTGGCTGGCATAATCCTCTATATAGTCTGCCCAGGCCACATAGGTTGTTCCCCATGTGAAAAAAAACGCAGCTAGAAAGGCTATATATTTTTTAAACAACATACCTACTTGCCTCAGTTTGGTGTTTTTGTGGCGCAACAATCGGACCAGCGCCACAAGACATATAGGTAACTTTCCTTGCCGGGAATGTTTCTCCATTCGCCCCACAAATATGTTGATTGTCCTATCCAATGCGATCCGGTCATCTCGCGATTGCCGGTGTCCCCAATAGTGACTGATCCTTCTACCTCTGGTACTGGATAAAACATCGACATCTTGTATTGGCTCTTAGGGATTGTTGGGAACAACTTGCTCCGGCACATCACATCTTCACCCATGGTTTTTAGAGCCATTCCTCGGCGGTGAAGAGCAGCTACGAATCGTGTCGCAAGTAAGCTGGTATCTCGCACAGGTGATATGTCAGCGTTTACAAAACCGGTGAAGGGGTATAGCAGGCCCCACTCACCCGCACACCACGGCAGCGCCTGGATTGGCCGCCCTACTGCGGAAGCCGCTACATCTGCCAGGCATGCCGCCTGCGCAAGAGGTGAAGCGAAAACAATTACCTCCGGATTTAGAAAAAAAGCCAGTTCATCATCGTTCCACGTTGGATCTGTGAACGAGGCATACATCAGATCGACATCCATATAACCATCAGACTTACACTGTATGTTGGTGAGAAGATCGAGCATTATCATTAAGGGGAAAGCATAGTAATTGACGTTGTAGAACGACAGATCAGAGAGATCCTTTTCTTGCCCCATGCTTCCACCAATCAACAGCTCTGTTAAATCATTCTGGAGGCGTGAACCACCGAGGGTTGGAGCGCACCCGGCAACAGGCACAACCTCGATCAATCTGGCTGGCTCCCAGAGTGATATTTGGGTCCCTGGGTGATAAACGCCATTACTGTCTTGGCATGTGCAAACAGCACGGCCAGGTGCCGCCTCCTCCGGCATTTCTCCCCCCCCCATTGGTGCCCCAGCTATGCGGAGAGGAAATACTGTGTTCCAGGAAATATCCGTAATCAGTTTGCCTGAAAGAACCTGTGCGTCTGGGCATGCTGGATTAACGTTTGTAGTTGTTGTCGTAGTTGAAGAAATACAAACGGCGGGGATGAGCAATCCAGCGATCAACAGGATGATATTAAACAAACTCTTCATGGCAGAGGCCTTGGGGGGATTTCGTGGACAACAATATGCCCATCCTGCTCATAAACAGATGACGGCACCCTCTCTACCCGAAACGTTTCTAGATGGCGCTGATCTGCCATATAAATGGGTGCATTCAATAACTTTTCGATCCGAGACTTTTCACTCCAACCGTCCTCTCCTGCTTCAAGGTTCGTCACTAGATATTTAACTCGACGCATAGATGCGGCTTTTTGCCCTTCACGATGTGCCACATCTACTTGCCGAGGGTCTCTTGCGTCAAAAACAACCAGATAGAAGGTCGCGCCTACAGCCTCGATGGGGTTAATTCTTGTCCCCTTCTGAGCTAAAACAGTCCCGTCAGGAGTTACAATATCTTCTGAAACCACATGTTCAGGCACAAAACGAAAGGCCCTTTCTCCCACGACTACCGGGAGCTCGATTGTAAGCCTGCTTTTCCAGAATCCTTGTTTTGCCTTGCTTTTTGCCTCATCCCAATCAACCGCGGCGACTCGTTCAGCAATTTCTTCGAGAATGTCTCGTTCAGCAATTTCGGTCACAGTCCCATGCAGACCCAGATCGCCTGTTTTTCCTTGCTCTGCTTGCTGCCTTATCCATTCGGTGTCAGTGACTCCCTTGGCCCATACAACGGGTTTGTTGTCGTGTTCGTAAACAATCGTTGGGGCATCTTGAATGTTGTATTGGCGGAAAAGGTTAGGATCGAGGACAACCGTTGCGCTTGTCTCGATATCGTCGTCCACTTCCCCCAAATACATAATCGCCTCATCGATGCGGCGAATACCAACAGGGAGCCCTCTCAGTACAATTTGTGTCTCTACTACCCCTTTCATACTCTCTAGCAGGGCCTTTAACTCATCTTTGCGGGCCAGCTCTCCCAGGGTTATAAAAATCAGGAATCTTTCTTTGGGCTTAAAATCAGACTGGATTTGCTTGTCTATAACTGGAAGCAGTTCATCCATTCTTAGCTGCCTGCTTTCTTGCGCCAATGCTTCTATAGCCGCCAAACTTTCAGAGTTCAATTGCTTTGGTTGTGGGATATCCAGCTCAGATACTTGCTGAATTATTTCAAGAGAGCGCTTCTTCCACTGCTCATCAAGATCGAAATTGGCCCAAGAAAAAAGGGGGGCTAAAAAAAGTAGCCCCCCTACTGTTGCCAATCTAAATGCACTCAGCATGGCATCCTCGCAATTTCATGATTATTGTAAGACTTGAGCATATTGGTAACTTCAACTGGCCTGGAATAGTAGTAACCTTGGACCAAGGAAATGGCTTTATTGTCAGACACATACGATGCGTCATCTTCACTTTCGACACCCTCTGCTATTAAAATAGCGTGACTGTCTTTACAGATATTTATAATTTCTTTAAGCATCTCTTGCTTAATTCTGTCCCTTGAAATACCGCGTATGATTGAGCTGTCAACCTTTATATATCGTGGCCTTAACTCTATTAAATATTTATGTTGTCCCAAACTCAATTTATATTCATCAAGTGCAATCCCGATTTCTACGTTTTTGAATGATGATATTTTTTTTGACAAAATGGCTGGATCAGTGCCTTGATCATGAATATCAAACACTATCCGACATGGAGACAACTTTAGTTCAGACAGGAAGGATGTAAAAGTTTCTTTATTGAAAATTTGAGACTGGATTGTCTCATGGTGTATATTTAGAAATAGCTTGCCACCTGGGTCGTTTGCTGCAAAAATCTTACAACCCATATATAGTGCCTGCATATCTATGTCTGGGACAATACCTCGGGCCTGTGCATAGCAGAACAGACCCGAGGGTTTTTCAAGATGGGTGTTTTGCGGACCTCGCACTAATGCCTCGTATCCGTAGACAGTACCGCTTGAGTCTTTAGAAACGTCATGAATACCCTGGTATAGTGCGCCTATAAACATAGATCTTATCCTTTAGACATTACAACCAGGGCAAGCATGACCATCATAGGGACGTAAAAAACAAGCGTAATAGGACGCCACATGGCTCCGACATTCAATCCGGAGGGCACATCCAGCATCATCTTGAAACTTCCTTCAGTGGATATGGCGTCTCGATAAAGCTCTGCATACCTTTTCTGCATGTCGCTGTAGTGCCCATCGACAATCCACATCAGGAAGACAATTCCCACTCCAAAAGCTAACTTCAGAGGGGATGCCATACCTTGGGAGGGCATAACAATTGCGATCAAAATGAACAGGCTTGTTAAAAGTGCTGCCACCAGCTTCATACCGAAGGACTGCCATCCGTACCGACGCACATTGTACTGAACAAAACCAAGGTAATTCTCTTTCATCTCTCGTTTCTCCTTTAGAAAAGTGGATAGACCCGACCCTTTACTTGGGAAGGCTTTACAGTCCCCCAGTATCTGGAATCAAAACTGTCTGGGGAGGTCCCCATGACCCAAACATTTCCCGGTAGTACAACAAAATCTACATCTAGCTGTTGAGGTTTCTTGTCAATTTTTTGAAGTATATTTGCGTCAAAGACTCCTTCATTTTTTTTGTTTATTGACAACACACCGTCATTTATTTTTACAACATCACCCTCGATAGCTCTAATTTGTTTTATAAATAGCGAACCACTGCCGTAGTGGGGTTCGAGGCGGTCGTCTGACTCGAAAGCCACATATCCATTAGCCTCTATTTTTTTACTACCAAAATCTATGACGTAATATTTATAAGGCAAACAGCTATTTTCCTGCCCAGCTATTCCAACCCTAAATCGAGTACCTGCGTAGTAACCTAATAAACAAAGCGCACACGTCAAGACAATGGCTTTCGTTAGGAAGACTTGCAAAGGCTCACGTTTCAATTTTCTTCATTTTCTGTCGAAACTTGGATCATAGAATCTGGAGCAGCTACCACTGACTCTTTGTGTAAAACTATATATCCTTGCTTCGCCATTTCTCTACTTGCTTTTTCTGCTGACTCTACAGCATCCTGAACTGTGCCATCTTTATAGTTGGCTATATCTATTTGATTCAAAAAAGTGTTGTAATCTACAACAGCAAATCTTGGTAGTTGATCACCTAGATAATTACTCATAACCCTGTCTCTTATAC
>SDWK01000648.1 GCA_004195335.1 Shewanella sp. | reverse complement strand
GTGTTAAGGTTTAATTTAAATGCATGATTTGTGGTCTGCTACTTCTCCGCTGCCAACTCAATAAATGCCGCCGTATACATCTTTAAATTCAACATAAATTGTTCATGGGTCATAAATTCGTTTTCCGTGTGCCCGGTATACTCGACGCCAGGCATAGTAGGGCCAAAGCTCAATGCATTAGGAAAGAGTTTGCTGTTTGTCGAACCGCCGATGGCAACGGGTTTAGGGTCTTTAACACCGGTAAAATGTGAGAACACCTTAAGCAGGGTGTCCTGATGAGGCGCGTCATCCATCACCATAGGCGCCCCCCAATATGTATCGATATCAATGAGCTCTGTTTCATGTTTATCTTGCCAGTCGTTGAGTGCATTGAGTGTTTGCTTATCGAGTAGCTCTGGGGTTTTCCCTGTCGGTCTACGCAGGTTCATCACCACTTCAGTGCCACCTTTAGTCTGTTTAATCACTGTTGGGGCTAACGTCATCGACCCCATAAAGTCATCTTTATACCCTATCTCACCAAACTGTTCGGCATAAATCCCCAGCCCAACCATCTCGTGAATAAAACTCTGTGTCAGGGCCGCCTGAGATTTGGGCCAGTGATGAATCGAGAGTAACTCGGCTAAGTGAGTCACAGCATTGACCCCATCTTCAGGTGCCGATGAATGAGCCGCCTTGCCGTCGGCAAAGATAATAAGAGCATCTCCATCTGAGTCGAACCGGTACTGCATGCCTCGCTGTAATTCTGCTTGCGCTTTTAGCACTGCATGTAACTCATCGCCCACACCCGACAACTCAGCTTGTGCTTGCTGTGGTATCTGACTCGAAAAAGCGCCACCAGAGAATGAATCTAGCCGGGCACGTTTATCACTCATGGGGGCGCTCTCTTGGGGTGGGATCACGACATTAATCTTGCTCCATCCTTTCTCCGCCGTAACTACAGGGTATTCGGCATCGATAGTGATATTGATATCGGCTGGCGTATAGTTTTTCAAGAATGCTCTGAGCGGATCCCAATCGGTCTCCTCGGCGAAATACACCATCAACTCTATCCGTCTATCTAATACCAATCCCTTGTCCTGAATCGACTTCATCGCATACATAGCGGTAACTATCGCGCCTTTATCATCTTCAGTTCCCCGGCCAATTAATTTACCCGGTTCAGATGTCATATCGACAACAAAAGGATTGCTTTTCCACAGCTGAGGATTGGCAGGTTGGACATCCCCATGAGTGATGACCCCCAACTTCTTTTTACTATTACCCAGACCAATTAAGATCACATATCCATGATCAGAGTAGTCTAAACCAAGCTTCTGGCTCAATTGACTTAATTCACGCTTAAAACCGATGAATTCAGGGTGAGTATCCGGAGTATAACCTTCAGCGCTAACCGTCTTATAACTGACCAACTTTGTTAATGACTCTACCATTTTCACTTCGTAGGTCTTTACGGCATAGTCTGCCGTAGACGCTGATTGAGGCATTAATGCTTGTGCACTTAGGGGCTGTATTGATGCGATAATTAGGGACAATGCGACTGCAATCTGTTTCATGGTTTTCCATTTGTTATTATTTTCAACGTTACAAGCCAGTTTGCCACAAAAATACCGAGTTAAAGTATAAAAACAGCCGTTTCACAACATTTGTTACAAACAAAACAATAATTTGATAGCTTTAACACCTTCAATCATGATATTTAAAATACTTTAAACATCATGTTAAGACTTTTCATCTGAAATAAATATCGGTCTTTATTTTGATAATAATCACCAACGCAGTGATTAAACCTTTTAACGCAAGTCATTTACAAGCAATCTACCGGGGATATAAATATGAAGGGATTAACCCTCAAACCACTCGTCGCTGCCATCGCACTGACCTTTGCTCTTGGCGCATGTAGCTCTTCTACAACAGCCACAAATGAAACAAATTTGGCACCCAATGTTGTTGCTCAACAGATTATCGAGAACAATGCAGGTAATCCTTTTTTCAAGCCATATGATACTTATATGGGTATTCCTGATTTCGACAAGATTAAGCCAGAACATTACTTACCCGCCTTTAGAGCCGGTATTGCGCAAAACGAAGCAGAAATTCAAGCGATTATTGACAACCCAGATGCTCCGACCTTCGCGAACACCATCGAAGCCATGGAGTTCTCTGGCGAGTTAACATCGAAAGTTGCCAGCGTCTTCTATAACCTGACTGGCGCAGACACAAATGATGAGTTGCAGAAGCTCTCTAAAGAGATTTCACCGCTACTCTCGGCTGCTGGCGATGATATCTTATTGAACGACAAGTTATTTCAAAAAGTAAAAGCGGTATATGCCCAACGTGATGGATTAAACTTAGGCGTGGCTGAATCTAAGCTTTTGGAAGACACCTACAAGTCATTCATTCGAGGTGGTGCGAACCTAAGCGAAGCCGATAAGACCAAGCTTAGAGCATTCAACGAAGAGATTGGCAAACTGAGTCTTGAGTTTGGTGACAACCTACTGGCTGAAACTAACGCATTTGAATTAGTTATCGATAATAAAGCTGACCTTGCCGGCCTGCCAGCCGATGTGATCAGCACCGCTGCTCAGACTGCCACCAAACGCGGTCATGAAGGCAAATGGGTATTTACCACCTCGCGTCCTTCTATTACTCCATTTTTAACCTACGCAGATAGCCGCGAACTACGTGAAAAGATTTATAACGGTTACATCGAGCGTGGCAATAACGACAACGCTAACGACAATAAAAAGCTATTAGCCAAAATGGCCGCACTGCGTGCCGAACGTGCACAGTTGATGGGTTACAAAACCCATGCGCATTTAGTGCTCGAAGAGCGCACAGCCCAAACGCCTGAAAATGTATATGAACTCTTAAACAAAGTTTGGCCTGCAGCCCTTGGACAAGCCAAAGCTGAAGTCGCCGTAATGCAGGAACTTATCGACTCTGAAGGCGATACATTTAAATTAGCGGGTTGGGATTGGGCATACTATTCAGATAAGATCCGTGTCGCTAAATACAGCTTTAATGAACAGCAGACTCGTCCTTACTTCTCTCTGGAAAATACACTTAAAGGTGTATTCTACACGGCTAACCGTCTTTTCGGGATAACCGTAAAAGAACGTACCGACCTGCCTAAATACAACGATGAAGTGCGTACATGGGAAGTGTTCGACAAAGATGGTTCATTAATGGCCATCTTCATGGGCGATTACTATGTACGTGACTCTAAACGTGGTGGCGCATGGATGAACTCTTACCGTCAGCAATACAATATGAATGGCGTAGATTCTAAGCCTATCATTGTTAACGTGTTGAACTATCCTCGCCCCGTCGGCGATGAGCCAGCACTATTAACATTCGATGAAGCCAGCACCCTATTCCACGAATTTGGTCACGCACTACACGGCATGCTTTCCGATGTTAAATACCGCTCACAAGCGGGTACTTCTGTACCACGTGACTATGTTGAGTTCCCATCTCAAGTGATGGAGAACTGGATGACACAACCTGAAGTGTTGGCACAATTTGCTAAACACTACAAAACAGGCGAAGTGATCCCACAGGAACTGGTTAAGAAGATCCAGGCAGCCAGCAAGTTCAACCAAGGGTTTGCTACCGTTGAATATATGGCCGCAACGAAACTTGATCTCGATTGGCACACCGTCACTGACTTCACGCC
This sequence comes from Shewanella sp., assembly GCA_004195335.1. GTDB lineage: Bacteria > Pseudomonadota > Gammaproteobacteria > Enterobacterales > Shewanellaceae > Shewanella. The sequence continues at coordinate 1,092 of SDWK01000648.1, read as the reverse complement.
AAAAGATGCGGCCGCATTCGAAGCTGAGTCATTGAACAAAATGGGCTTGATCAGCGAAATTGCACCGCGTTACCGTAGCACTTATTTTGCACACATCTTCTCTGGTGGGTACTCTGCGGGTTACTACAGCTACCTATGGTCTGATATTTTAGGGGCTGATGCTTTCGAAGCGTTCAAAGAGAACGGTATTTTCGATAGAGCCACCGCCGATGCATTTAGAAATAACGTGTTATCACAAGGCGGAAGCGAAGATCCAATGAAACTTTATAAGCAGTTCCGTGGTAAAGAAGCGGGAATCGACCCTCTGCTTCGTAGCCGTGGCCTACTCGCTAAGTAGTCTTTCTTGGTAAAGCTATCGATTTAAGTATTGATGGAACAGTTGAAAGCACGGCGATTGCCGTGCTTTTTTATCTCTCAAATAATTTGAATAAGCAGTCACTATGAGCCAATTACCCTTTTCTCAATCATGTGAAAACAATAAAACCCCGATACTCGAGGTCATTAAGACGGTTTTTGCTCAATCGAGTCATCTATTAGAAATTGGCACCGGCAGCGCACAGCATGCCGTTTATTTTGCCAAGCACCTGCCACACCTTATCTGGCAAACCAGCGATCAAGCAGACTATCTCGAAGGGATAGAGATGCGTTTAGCCCAGACAAGCATGCCTAATTTAAGATCGCCATTAGCCTTGGATGTTACACAAAAATGGCAGTTACCCAAGACAGACAATATCGATGCAATCTTTACCGCCAATACCCTGCATATCATGTCAACAGAGATGGTTGAAGCCTTCTTCAACGGCATAGGAGAACACTTAGCTCCCACTGGACAACTCTGTATCTATGGTCCCTTTAATTATGAAGGCGAGTACAGTAGTGAAAGTAATGCCAGATTTGATATATGGTTAAAAGAGAGGGATCACCGCAGCGCTATTCGAGACATTGAATGGATACAGGCATTAGCACGCACTCAAGGCCTTACATTGATAACAGATCACCCCATGCCTGCCAATAATCGATTATTGCACCTCACAAAAATATAACGACCGATATATTAAACCTGTCTCTTATACACATCTGACGCTGCCGACG
>SDWK01000644.1 GCA_004195335.1 Shewanella sp. | reverse complement strand
TCTTTCTACGGTGGTTATACTTATGCTGGGCTGCAGCCAGCCAACGGCAGAAATGCTACTTAAGGACGCAGAAGAAAACATAGCCACAGGGGAGTATAAATCGGCAATAATAAACCTTAAATCCCTACTTTCGAACACCCCCTCGAATTTACGAGCGCGCTTATTACTTGGCAAAATATACCTCAAATTTAATCGAAATGAAGACGCTGCAAAGGAATTGCGATTGGCCGCAGAAGGCCCAGATTCTGACTTGGCCATTCCATACCTGGCTGAAGCCTACTGGTTATCTAAAACATTCGAAAAACTGGACGCACTACCAGAGAACAACAACGTTCCAGCCCTACGAGCCCAGTTACTGGCCATAAAAAGCCTCGGAGCTTTAGAAAACAACAACCTGGATAAAGCCGCCAGACTGTCTAAAGAAGCGATAGCGACTCAGGCCGATTCACCTTATGCCTTATTTTCCGCTGCCAAATCACACCATAACCAAGGAAATCTAGATGACGCCTTATACACTCTAGAAACGCTTTTAAGTAAAGACAAGGATTTTCACTTGGGCTGGGAATTTAAAGCAGATATGTTAAGTTCCAAGGGCGAGTTGGAGGGGGCTATTACCGCATACACCAAAACTATAGAACTGTCACAACGCCCGCTTGCTGCCCTATCCAAGAAAGCACTGATACATATCCACAAAAATGAAGAACAAGCCGCTGCACAAGACATAAAAAAAATGAAACAACTCGCACCTAACACGCCGATGACACACTATGTGACTGGCATGCTATATGCCATGAATACATCTTGGAGCCAAGCCGAAGAAGAATTTCTATCTGTCAAGAGTGAACTAAACGCATCATATCCAGTACTTTACCACCGAGGATACGTACAATATATGCTAGGTAAGTTCAACCAATCCATGGATTCCCTCGAGAGATACATTGTCATAAACCCTCGGCACATTCCTGGGCGAAAACTATTAGCTGCACTGTATTTGCGTAACGATGAACTAATTAAAGCCAAAAGAATGCTACTGCCGATCGCACGACAAAACACAAATGACATTAACGTTGGTAAATCTCTCGCATATATTTTAAACAATACGGGCCATGTAACGGATGCCATAAACTTACTGGAATCACTCAACAGTAGCGAGACACCCGACAGTAGCACTGATATCCAAATTGCCGCCCTGCTGATGCAGCAGGAGACTCAAAACCCCCAAATTAACACAGAGGAACGCATCCACACACTGCTAAAGGGCTCTATCGAAAAAAACCCTCATATTATGCAGGCGTATGTTTTACTAGCCCTATACCACACAAAACAAGGGAAGATTGTGGACGCTAGGGAAGTTGCTAACCGTTTTTCAACCCGTTTTCCTGACTCTGCTGAACCTGATAATATGTTTGGCCTGATCAGCTTGGAAGAAGGTGATGCCGCTTCCGCAAGTGCCGCTTTTCAACGCGCAGTGACTATAGATCCAAAAAATATGTTCGCCCTTTTAAAACTAGGAGAGATATCGGCATCCGAAGGTAACAAGGCCAATGCCAGAAAGTTTTACGAACGTGCTCTGATTGGAAATAGTGACTATTCTTCGATAATAATAAAACTGGCTGACATAGATGCTGAATCAGGGGATTTTATTTCCTTTGTCGAGCGCCTGGAGGAGAATATCGCACGCGTTCCAGAGAACCCTCTTGCACGATTAAAACTTGCGGATTTCTTCTCTAGAACAGCTCAATTCAAAAAAGCCAGTAATATATTAAAACCTGCATGGGTAAAATTAAAAAGCAGTGAGCGCATTAGCACAGCTTATGCTGACTCATTGATACAAGAGGATAAACTTCTTGAGGCAACCGAAGTTATTAATGACTATCTTGAGAGAAACGAGCATTCAATCCAAGCACTGCGCCTTCGTGGAAACATTTATGAACATAAAGGGGATCACGTAGCAGCACTAGGCGTCTACCGTCATATTCTATTAACAACAGATGATTTAGCCACGCAACTGGCCTATACAAAGCTTTCATTCAAGCAGGGAGACCACAAAGAAGCATCCATTACGCTTAGAGAACTGGAGGCTCGTAAAGACTTGCCGAAGCGTGCACTTATCGCCCTACAAATAGAAGAAAAGCTGAGAACAGGAGACAATGAAGGTGCAGTTCTATTAATCAGTAATCTCTATGAAAAAAACCCGAGCCAGCCAGTCGTTATTTTATTGGCAAATCAACTCATAAATATGGAGCGCCTAGAGGGTGCAACCGCTGCTCTGCAAGATTGGCTGGCCCGAGAACCTTCCGATTCTATCGCACATGTTTTGTTGTCAAACATCTATACGCTAACAGGAAACCTACCTCTTTCAACTCAACACCTTGAAGCTGCAGTTAAACATGACCCTCGCAATATCGATGCCCTTAATAATCTTGCCTGGAACCTACGTACTGAAAACCCGTCAAAGGCATTAGAGTACGCCACCCGAGGAATCAACCAGGCGCCTCAGGACATTACAATACAAGATACTATGGGCTATCTGCTAATGGCTGAAAACAAAGCTGAGCAGGCTGAGCACTACTACAAAAAAATAATACAAACTGAGCCGAATTACTCGCCAACACGTTACCACTATGCATTGCTTTTAGTGGAACAAGGACGGTATAGCGAAGCGAAAAACATGCTTTCATCCATTACGAACTGGAGTTTTGAAGAAAACCAGCCAGCCCGCCGCCTATACGACGACCTTACATCAGGATCTCTTCCAATAACAAACAAACACTGATCCACTTATCGCTATTCTGCTGACAACGGCTAACGGCTTCGCTTGCTTTCTAAGTAAGCCTTCATGATGTTGTCCATATATTGCTTTGGGGCAGGGATTTCCAATTTTGCAGCATTAGAGAGAAGATCATTGGTCTTGTCATTATCAAAAGTCTGGCAGCCACCCGCATAATCAAGGTAGAGAGAGAGATTACCAATCGCCTTGCGGGCCCGTTCAGACACGAAAAGTTTAATAAGAGGCAAAAGGCCTTGGAATAAGTTAACCGGCATCTGATATAAACCAGGAAGCTTTTCCCCCCTAGTGATAAGCACTTCTCTTAACACTAGAGTTAACGAGGTAATGGTCAATGCTTTTTCTGAACCTGAGCATAGATGAAGAATCTGCCCGATACAGCTTTTCTGAGTGCTTGACCAGTACAGCGCCTTAGCCACGTAATCGACTGGAATAGTATCAAGCTGGGTATCTTTGATGATTGGCACAACACCCACCGTCTGTCGGCCAGCAAGAAATTCGCTTAAATAATAAAAAATCTGAAAATGGATAATCTTACCGCTTTTAGAGTCCCCTACCACCATGCTCGGCCTATGCACTGTAACCGGAAGATCATATTTTTCTATTTGTTCCCGTAAGAAATCCTCAGCTTCAGCTTTTGACTGCTCGTAGGTATTATGGAAACCTCGTTGCTCTGTAATCCACCGTTCAGGCACACTGGTTAGTCGACCACCAACACCCACGGTACTGACAAACTCTACTTTTTGGAGCCCCCCCCGCTCAGAGCAGTCCCGCGCTAGTGATACAATATTTCTTGCGGAATCTACAGCACACCGACGAGCCTCCTCTATTGGTAAATTCATTCGCACGTTGCCAGCAGAGTGCACAATATGCGTACATGACTCAACCAAATCGGCATACTCTGAGTCAGCAAGACCAAAACAAGGAGCAGTCACATCACCACGGAGTCCTACTACTCTGCTTTTAAGTGCATCATCATTTTCAGCAAAACACCAAAATTGGAACAACGTTTGCAGCCTGGAAGATAGTTCCTCAGATGAACCCGCACGTAAAAGCAAAAAAACCTTGACGTTAGGATCACCTAGAAGCAGTGGAACCAATGCACTACCCACTGCTCCGGTGGCTCCCGTGACAAAATAAACCTTTAGATCCTGCATAATACAACCCCTCCTTCAATTTGTTTTATTTTTGTCATTTCTTTTCCGGCTTGAGCTTGCACTATAAACTTATATGACGCTTTTAAGTAATCGCCATAATTTTTTTCTATCGCGTTACGGCGTAATTTGAGATTACTTGTTAACTCACCATCTGCCACGGTAAACGGTCTTGTTGTTACTATCAAACCTGCTGGACGCTGATACCCCGGTAGAGGAGCCAAATATTCTCGAAGTTCTGGAATCATCCGTTCACAAAAACGGCCCAACCTCTCTACGTCATTCCGGCCTCCCAATTCTGTTTTAGCCACAATCGGATCAATAGACACTGAAACAACGGCGACCACAAACGGTTGTGAGGCACCAAATACTGAAGCATACTCCACATTAGGGTGCTGTTTTATCAAACTTTCTATTCCAGATGGAGCTATGCGCCGCCCAGTGGCTGTCTTAAATATCTCTGACTTGCGTCCGGTCAGCGAAACGAACCCACTTCCGTCGATAACAGCATAGTCTCCAGTCGACAGGTAGCCATCCGCGTCAAGCAGACATTCATCAGCCTCAAAATATGAGTCAATAACACCTTTCCCGCGAATTAGAAGCTCTCCATCATCTGCACATTTGGCTTCGCAACCACGGGTTACAAGCCCAACGGTTCCGAATTTGAAATTTTCCGGCCTATTTAATGCGATGGGTATGACATTTTCACTCATCCCGTAAGCCTCCAAGACTAATAAACCCATGGCATGAAAACGCTCGAGTAGCCACAAAGGCATAGGTGCAGATCCGCTAATCATAAACCGAAGCCCTGTACCCATAACCTTTCGC